>JAAENI010000858.1 GCA_024224595.1 Hyphomicrobiales bacterium | reverse complement strand
CTTCTCAAAAAACGACAAGACTTGCGCTCTTCTCAAAGCACGGTTGAACGCGACATCTCCATCGTCTGTGATGCCGTGAACCTGAAAAACGTTCTTCGCCAAATCAAGGCCAATTGTTGTAACTTGCATGGGGTAGCTCCTCTAAAATAGTTTGTGACAACTGCAGTATGGCGCATTTGAAGTCGATAGTGCAGGAGCCATCCACACCATCCGCTTAGCCGACATTGGCGGGATCTAAATTTTTTTGTCAGGTGTAATTCAAGTCAGCACGTAGACCTGCTTATGTTTGATTATTATTACCAACTGACACTTAATTTGAGCGTATCCAGCCCTACTTCCCGCGATCGCGTGGCGGAGCGTGTGTCGATGGCAGACGTGCAATCAGCGGGGTAATTCATGTCATCAGAAACGGATTTAGATTGCGCCATACGCTGCAAGTTTATGGGTCACACAAGAACCTCTACGATCGTTTAATCCGTTGGTCAGGGTGGAGCGAGATTGATCGTATCTTCAGCGGCTTGCCGGTTTACCGAGAAGAACCAGATATCGTCATGATCAACGTTACTTGCCTGAAAGCTTACCGGACCATGTCAGTAATCTGCATCGCGGCTGCAGTTATCTCCTGGATCAATCAAGGCACATTCAACCATCCATGATGAGTGATACCTTGTTGCCGGGATGATATTCGATCCGGCCGGCAAGTGATAATTCAATCAATACGAGTTGCACATGGGAAACCGGCACCTGACAATGGCGAACCAATTCATCAATTTCTATCGGGGCTGAACCAAGCGCCTCGATGATTGAGTTTCTGTTATTGTTACTGGTATCTGTAATAATGTCTGGTGTGTCATTATTTTCACTCTCAAAGGGATCATTATCTTCCAGTGAGAATTTATCGGTACCAAACAAGTTTGTTTGTATCGGTTTTTCGAGCAAGCGGTCTATTTCATCGCTAATGTCTGAGGGATCAGTTGCAATGATTGCGCCTTTTTTTAACAGCAAATTCCCTCCTGCACTCCTTGAATCAAGTGGAGAGCCTGGAATGGCGAAAACCAGCCGCCCCGCTTCGTTGGCCAAACGTGCGGTAATAAGTGAACCAGAGCGAACTGAAGCCTCTATCACAATTACACCCAAACCAATTCCAGCAATTATCCTGTTGCGCCTGGGAAAATCGATAGCGCGTGGTCGATAGTTCAGCGGCATTTCACTGACAAAAACGCTGCCCTGATCGAGAAAGTTTGTATAAAACTGGTCATGTTGGGATGGGTATATATTGTTCACACCGCCAGCCAGAACACATATCGTCCCTGTATCCAACGCAGCCTGATGGGCGGCAATATCGATGCCACGAGCAAATCCTGAGACAATATAGTAAGGAATTTTACCCAGAGCTTTGACAAAGCTGGTTGCCAGTTTGACGCCGGAAGCAGAGCAGTTTCTAGCTCCCACAATGCCAACAGGGGGACATTTGTTGATGTCCAAACGGCCGCGAATGCTCAGGATTGGGGGTGGGTAATCGATTGATTTCAAATATTGTGGATAGGCTGCTTCACACATACCAACATGAGTAATGCTTAATCGGGCTGCATCATTGAATTCCAGCTCGGCGCGTTCACGCGGGAATATCTTGATGGCTTTTTTCCCTGCCCGATTTGATAATTCAGGCAAAGCTTCCAGTGCATGTGCGGCGGTGCCAAAGTGTTTGATCAAATCGCGAAACGTAGCGGGGCCAACATTTTCACTTCGTATGAGCTGCAGCCAGTCAAGCCTTTGTGCGTTCGTGAGTTCTATGTTTGGTATATTATCACCTGAATGCGAGAAATATTGCGAAGTGATTGAATGTTCTCCTGATAATCAGTGCCTCAATTCCTACTACTGATACCTATTTTTTGTTGTTGTCCCCGATGCGGTTTTCCTGCCGATTTAACAATCTTCGAATGTTGGAATGATGTTTGATGATCAAGATCAAAGATAAAACCAGAAAAATTTCTGCGGCCTGAGCAAATCCAAACAGATAGAGGAATAACGGTGTGGTTATAGCTACCATGAGAGAGGCCAAAGATGAATAGCGGCTAATTGCGGCAACCCCCAACCAGACGCACGCCGCCATGAATGCGACTTTTAGAAATACCGGAGCCAATACACCAAAATAAACTGCCATACCTTTGCCGCCATTAAATTTGAGCCATATTGGAAAACAATGGCCTAAAAAAGCGCCTAATCCAGACAGAAGCGCCATGTCCAATCCGAAATTGGATTCCACTATCATATAGGAAAAAGTCCCCTTTAGCATATCGGCAGCCAGCGTTGCCGCGGCAAGGGATTTATTGCCGGTTCGCAGGACATTGGTCGCACCGATATTGCCTGAGCCAATATCGCGCACATCTCCAAGACCCGCCAGGCGCGTCAAAATCAACCCGAATGGAATGGACCCTATCAAATATCCAAACAAGATTGCCGCCAGAAGAAAAGGCAGGGCAAATGACCAGCTAATTGGGTCGGGCATGAAAATGTCCCTCAGACAATTGTGTGTACCAGATCGCTAAGTACTGGTATTATGAATTATGCGGCCTGCAACCATAGTTTGCAATACCATACCGGAAAATCTTGCCTGTTCGAACGGTGTGTTTTTGGATTTGGACAGGATGTTTTCTTCGCGCATCACCCAGGGTTTTTCTAAATCAACAATAATCAAATCAGCCAAACTGGACTTTTTCAATGTTCCGCCGGGGATACCGAAAATCCTGGCAGGGTTGAGCGACATGACCTCAACCAACCTGGACAGACTAATACGTTCATCGTGATAAAGACGCAAAGCGGCTGCCAGCATCGTTTCCATGCCAATGGCACCTGTTGCTGCTTCCGCAAAAGGATGCCGCTTTGTGTTGACGTCCTGGGGGTCGTGGGAGGAAGCCAGGATATCTATGGTGCCATCAGCCAGGGCTTCAATCATGGCTTGACGATCTTCTTCGCAGCGCAGGGGCGGGGACAGACGGAAGAAAGTGCGGTAGCGACCGATATCAATTTCGTTCAACGAAAGGTGGTTGATGGTGGTCCCGGCAGTAACATTGTGGCCGTTTTTTTTGTAATAAGCTATTGCTTTGGCAGAATCCGATGTGGAAATATTGGCCGCGTGATAATTGCCGCCTGTCAGTGCCGCCAATCGTAAATCGCGTTCTAGTGGGATTATTTCCGCTTCTCGCGGAATTCCGGGCAACCCCAAATTTGTTGCAGTCAGCCCTTCATTCATTACACCATTTGATGTCAGGTCCGGATCAGAGCTTTCCTGGCACACCACTAAATTAAAATCTTTGGCATAGGTTAGCGCGCGTCGTAACAACAGGTTGTTGCGGATCGTTTGTTTGCCTTCAGTGAGCATTACCGCGCCGGCTTCTTTTAACAATCCGAATTCAGTCAATTCTTTGCCAT
>JAAENI010000857.1 GCA_024224595.1 Hyphomicrobiales bacterium | reverse complement strand
GTTCGATGGCGGATCGTTGCAAAAGTTGATTCAATCGGATTGCTCGTGCGGATGGACTGCCAGTGCTGCGCTGGAAAATCATAAAAAGCCATCAGTTCATCACGATCTTTGTGCACAAACATAGCGCTGCCTTTGGATATTTGGGCTCGTATATTTCAATGAACAAATCAAAGGCCTTTTGTGCATCTTCCCGGGTCTCTGCCTGCCAGATATTATGAAGCGATTGTTTAGCTTTTGACTGGGATGACTTGGGCAGGCAATTGAGCACATTCATTGTCTTGTGCATCCAGCAGCGCTGCTGGCGTGTTTGGGGATACACCTCTTCAAGTGCAGCCCAGAAGCCCATGGCACCATCACCGATCGCCAGTTCCGCCCCATTCATGCCGCGAGATTTGAGTTTCAAAAATACCTCCCGCCAGCTTTGGGTGGATTCGCACACACCATCTTCAATCGCCAGGAATTGCTTTTGACCACGCTCATTCACCCCAATTATTACCAGCGCACACAACTTTTCCTGCTCGCCTCGAAGCCCGCTGTAAACACCGTCCGCCCATACATAGACCCAACGGTCCTTATCCAGGCGCTCGTCATTCCAACTGTGATATTCCTGTGCCCATGTCTGTTTCAGGCGCGATACCGTAGAGGCCGACAATCCTTCGGACTGCGGACCAACCAGTACTTTCAGCGCTTCACCCATCTCGCCACTCGATACGCCCTTGAGATAAAGCCACGGCAGTGCCGCCTAAAGCGATTTCGTCTTGCGCACATACGGTGGCACCAAAGCCGACGAGAAAGTCACTGGTTTGCCGGTTCTTGAATGAACCTTCGGAATCTTCACTGTCACCGGCCCAATGCCTGTTTGCAATTGGCGCTCCGGAAAATAGCCATTGCGGACAACCTGCTTTGCCACCCTCAGTGCGTTGCTTCGAATACTGGCTCAGCAGCTCCTCAACTTCAGCTTCTACAGCTTGCATGATGAGCTGACGCGCTCCCGATTGCAGCAAATCTGTCAGCGGATCAGAAATTCCCTCTCGACCTGAAACTCAACAACGTTATTCTTTTCCATGGTGGCGTATCTCCTATGATTGGTTTGATGTTTCGCAACTACAGTTCAACCAGATACGCCGCTTCCTATCAAATGCTCAAACACCAGATTCAGTTATAGCTCTGTTAGCGTGCATGGTCGAAATAGTCTTGCGTATTCTAGTGAGCACCTGTCGACACAATTTCGTTTTTCCAAGTGAGTGCATTGCAGCCTTCGTAAGTCCATCCCCTCCACGACGCTCCGCGGTTCCCGGGTAAAGACATATCGAGGCTACAACCCGCAGTCCTGCGGCTCTACGAAAAACGAAATCGGTCAATGGCGGCAAGGTGCACAAATCACCAAGCGGCCAGTTCGACCGTGGAGGCAAACATGAAAAAACAAGTAACCATTGTAATTGAGAAAGGCAGATATATTGAGTCCATCAAAGATGGCAGAGAATACACAAGCGTAGGATTTCAAACGTCCAAATATGGATCAGCAAGTCCATGCGATACCGACGAACAAGTTAACAATGCAATTGCATCCTGCAAGGAATGGATCATAAATGAAGGTGATATTCCAATCATCGAGAACACAATTGAAAAAAGACAACTGACGCAATGGTTCTAGGGGATCGTATACTCGGCGATCTTGCCGGGGCACATTTCAGGAATTGTCGATGACGGCGCTGTCCACAACTCCACAGGTGGAAATTTAGAGACACCGGTGACTAACGGGGGTTGAGCGGACGGAAATGAAGCAGGCAATGACCGGGAATTGTTGACCCAACTTGGACATTGCGGGGTGTTCTGCGGTACCAATTTACGACACAATTCGCACCGCAAATACGCACTACTTCCACAGCTTAGTAAATAAGGGTATTTGTGAGTGGTGCATAACTCATGACTTATGCACCAAACGTCGAGTTTGAGGTGCAACTCAAACAGAACCCCTTGGAGCGCGAAATAGCTAGCAGCCATTTGATATGCAGCCCGATCCGCACAGGATTAAAACTGGAACAGAGTTAATTTATAAACAGGCACAAAATGGGGGCAGGATCAGGTGACCCTAATATTGTGTACAGCTGTTTGTCAGCCTAGTAATATTTGGCGTTTGAAATACAATACGGTTGATGAATTTTGGAAAGGCGTAGAGAAATGGAAATTTCTGAGGTCCGAAGTTTTATGGGTCGGCGATCGCCGCTTTTTTGGGGAATGGTATATCTAGTTCAAATATTTGTATTTACAGGCATATATCACTTAGTTCCCGCTCTTTTTTCAATTGATCAAAATACAAGCTTGGGCAAAATGGATGCGTTCTATGTCAGCGTCGTGACCATAACGACACTGGGCTATGGCGACATCACCCCTGCTACAGAATTGGGGAAGTTTATATGCGCTCTTGAAGCAGTTTTTGGAATTTTCAACCTAGGGCTATTTCTGAATTCGGTGTCCCTAAAAATTGAAAGAGAATTTGAGCGGGTGCAAAACGACATCACTAAAAAGTCTCAGAAGGGGGTTTGGTCAATCGTACATATGAACATCCATCAGTCTCTTGATCGGGCAACAAGGGCTTTGATAGGCGATTTGGGGGCCAACTCTGAGAAAATGTACATAACATACGGCGATCATTCATTCATTGCCCGAGATGTCAGTGGTCACGGTATTTCGGTAAAACCTACTGCGTTCGTGCAAGCGATTTGCAGGAATGCTACCGGTTTTGTCGGCCACAAAGGGGAGGCAGCTGATGCGATTGAAACGCTAATCTCCTCGGTAGAAAATCAAATCGGTCCATATTCGTGGGTAATTGATCCCCATCTGTTATCAGAATTATTGAGCTTGTTGAAAGAAGGAGAACTTGCGCTCGACATGATTGCTGAACTAGCGGTTCACGACGAAAGCGATGTTCCAGACGCGCTGGCAAGTCTTTATGGAGCGAGTTTCGGTCTCAAAATGAAACTGGTTGAAACTCATGGAGCGATGATGGCCTTGGCGGATAGCTGTGAAGATCGTGAGGCTCATTCAGCAAGAATTAAACAAGTTTTGGACGATTTAAAGCAACGCGTATAGTTTCCATCTCGATACGCGCGCGCCCGAAAGAATACACCAAAAAGTTCCTTAAGATATGTTATGCGGCCCGAGAGTGCCTGTCCCAACTGCGACAAACCTATGAGTTCCGCTTGCGGCACTTGTTTGCCAAAAAGCACTGAAAAATTTGTGGAAGCTAGCGGGAGAACTTCAGCCTTACTCATCATCGCAAGTCGGTTAAAATTTTGAGTGATTTTGCAGCACATACCATGAACAAGTAAATGCTTCCATGTGCCAGCCATGTGACATGGAGCAATCGGAATTTGTGTAAATGTACGGACAAATTTGTGTAAATTGTTGAATTATATGAAGAATATTGGGAATCTATGTTCTAACTGAAAATCAAATGAATTCTATCCTGATGGACGGAATTTCAATATATTATCTAATTATTTCAATGGGTTATTTGGTTGCGGGGGTAGGATTTGAACCTACGACCTTCAGGTTATGAGCCTGACGAGCTACCGGACTGCTCCACCCCGCGTCAATAAAGGTACATCCTGTACCAAGGAAGGTACATCTTGAACCAAGAAAGAAACATTATG
>JAAENI010000856.1 GCA_024224595.1 Hyphomicrobiales bacterium | reverse complement strand
GAGGATCTTCTGGCCGAACGCGGGAAAAGCCATTTGTGCTGATTATTGTGTCCTTTTTTTGGCTCACTTGATAAAAATCCTGGATTGACAGCAACTATGATCTCAGCTTGTTAGTTTGAATAATATACAAAAAATTGATGACGTGTTACGTAATAAGTTTTGCTTTAAAAAAACTTAAATCACACCCTTAAAACTCAAGATTTTATTGCCAGATTTCCAGGGTCGTAAACAGGTTCACCAAGCGCCGTGGCACGACAACGGATCCCAAGAATGTCAATTTCAAACGTGGCTCCGATGTCAATACAGCTGCTGTGGACCCAGGCAAACGCCAGGGATTTTGCAGTTCTGTGTCCATAGCCGCCTGATGTGACAGTACCGATGGTTTTCCCATTACTCCAGCAAGTTTCACCACCAAGAGCGTCGGCCCCATTGCTGTCTACCTCGCAATAGACAATTTTTGAATCTGGCCCTGTCTGCTGTGCCTTCTGCGTTGCCATACGTCCAATAAAGTCGTGATCAAGATTGCAAAATCGCATCATCCCTGCCTGTACCAAATCCATCTCGTTGGTCAGTTCGTGACCCCATCCGTGATAAGCCTTTTCTAATCGCATACTATTCATTGCATATAAGCCCACATCTGCAAGACCATACGGCTCCCCTGATCGTGTAATAGCAGCATAAAGGTCATTGAGGCGATCAATTGCGACATGCAACTCCCAACCAAGTTCACCTACATAGTTGACACGCATCGCAAGCACCGAGATACCCGCGATGTCTATCTGCTGTGCACTCAACCATTTGAAACCATCATTTGACAAATCTGACTCGGTCAACTCGGACAATAATCTGCGTGCGTCAGGACCAGCAATAACCAGAACACCGGTTTTAGATGACAGATTTTCAAGAGTTACATCCCAGTCACCGCAATGACGCTCAAGATGGTCAAAGTCACGAATCTCAGCCATCGCACCTGTAGTAAGGTAGCAACTGGTCGCGTTAAGCCGGGTAACAGTCCATTCTGAAAAAATTCGACCGGATTCATTCAAAACCTGCGTCAACCCAATCCGACCATCTGTTTTTGGCAACTTGTTGGCACATAGACTACCGAGAAAGGCCATGGTGTCCTGGCCAGATACCTTAAAATTCGAGAAACTACTAATATCAATCACACCGACCCGGTGGCGCACTGCCTCACATTCATTGGCAACTACATCAAAAATGTTGTTACGTTGGAATGAATAATTCTCAGATCTGCCATCGAGTGAAAACCATTTAGGGCGCTCCCAGCCGTGTGCTTCTTCAAAAAAGGCACCACGGGCTTTCTGTGTTTCATAAATTGGAGTAATACGGGCGGGCCGGCCGGCAGGTCGGCTCTCGCCGTTCATTGCGGGGCGG
>JAAENI010000855.1 GCA_024224595.1 Hyphomicrobiales bacterium | reverse complement strand
TATAATTCCAGCGGTTATCTGGTTTACTGCCAATTGCATGTCCTGCCAGCAGACATGAAATAGCAAGACAAATGGACCGATCCAAGCTGGAAGTGCACCAAATTTACGGAGTGATATAAATATGCTTAAACGTGAGTGGATACCTTTTTGTGAAAGAGCCGGGTCGGCGCTCGCCATCATTTACGCAATGTTAATTGCTTCCAATACCGGGAACGAACTTGTTGGATTCACTACATTGCTAGCCTCAGCGGCATTGTTTGCGGCGTGGGCAGTAATCGACAAACGCTGGGCGTTTCTTGCGCTGCAATTTTTCTATGCGTTATCAGCAGTTATCGGGTTGGTACGCTGGAGTTAAAGAGGTTTTCGGAAATAGAACTCAGTTATTTTTGCGCAAAAAAAAGCAAGGCATAAGCCCTGCTTTTAGTTTGCGTGCCTAAAACCCCATACAATTACTGGAATTGTCAACACAGTTGAAATTCCAAAATTGCGGCAGCGGTCTTTGTCGCGCCTCGGAGTTGCATCCTCCCAAGATAAAGATACGCTAAAATGTCCGGTTTATCCGACACTTATTTTGTGAGGCACACTAAAGCACGTACAAAGCTGTTTGTCACATGCTATTTTAACAATATTCAAAATATGATAAGGCGCGCTGAGCGCCAGTAATTGACGGCAGACTGGAAACCGTTCGCGTTGCCTGATATCGCTTAACTTGTTCAACATCAAGAGGTTTTCGGACCTGCATGGTCTATGGATTGAGAGAAAAACTGCAGCATAACTCAATCGGTAATTTGAGTTTTTTCAAAAATTCTGCGCGACGTCGATCCGCTGGGATTCTATAACAATTGTGGTAATCGGGCGTACTAAAAACGCCAAAATTACGATGAAATACTGACCATGAATTTTTACCACTTTGGTTCATGCCTTGCCAGGAACCCACAATTGGTTGGTGAGGTACAAAGCGCGGGTATGGATTGCATTAATTGTAGCGCGACAAACAACTTGCCCTGATTGGTGTAATGTCCTTAATTAGCCAAAATTATTCAGCTAGATGATTCCAATTTACGGATTTTAGTATGCGCTTATCACAGTATTTCATGCCAATTCTGAAAGAAACACCAAAAGAAGCAGAAATAGTTTCTCATCGTTTGATGCTGCGCGCGGGTATGGTTCGACAACAGTCGGCCGGAATATACTCCTGGTTACCTTTGGGATTGCGTGTACTTCGCAAAATTGAAGAAATCGTGCGCGAAGAGCAAAACCGGGCAGGGGCGATTGAAGTGCTGATGCCGACTATACAACCGGCTGATTTATGGCGCGAGAGCGGTCGCTATGATGATTATGGCAAGGAAATGCTGCGTATCAAAGACCGTCAGGGACGTGATTTTTTATTCGGACCAACTAACGAAGAAATGATTACCGAGATTTTTCGCGCATCGATCCGCTCTTATAAAGATTTGCCACTGAATTTGTATCATATCCAGTGGAAGTTTCGTGATGAGGTCCGCCCGCGATTTGGGGTGATGCGTGGCCGGGAATTTTTGATGAAAGATGCCTATTCATTTGATGTGGATGAGGCTGGCGCACGTGCCTCGTACAATCGGATGTTTGTATCCTATCTGCGTACTTTCGCGCGCCTGGGTTTAAAAGCTATTCCTATGCGGGCCGATACAGGGCCCATTGGTGGTGATATGAGTCATGAATTTCATATATTGGCTGATACCGGGGAAAGTGAAGTTTTTTGCCATTCAGATTATCCTGATATGGCCGTTCCGGATGCTGATATTGATTTTCGTGATGACAGTACATTGGCGGCTATTGTCAACCAGTGGACAACACCTTATGCGGCAACCGAAGATATGCATGATGAAAATGAATGGGGCCAGGTACCTGAAGCAAACCGCATTTCAGCACGAGGCATTGAAGCGGGACACATATTTTATTTTGGTACTAAATATTCGCAAGCAATGGGAGCACGGGTTATGACCCCGGACGGGTCTGAAACCCCCGTCCATATGGGGTCTTATGGAATTGGCCCTTCAAGGCTTGTGGCAGCCATTATCGAAGCGTTTCATGATGACAATGGTATAATTTGGCCCAAATCCGTTACTCCTTTTGATGTTGGTATTATCAATATGAAGCCGGGCGAGAAGGCCTGCGATGAAGCTTGCGAAATTTTGTATGCCCAATTACAAGGCGGTGAAGGTTCGTCTGGACTGGATGTGTTGTATGATGATCGTGATCAAAGGGCAGGGGCAAAATTTGCCGGTATGGATTTGATTGGATTGCCGACACAAGTTGTTGTGGGGCCGCGTTCAATCAAGAATGGTGAAGTAGAAATCAAGGACCGGCGAACCGGTGAACGTGTGAACTTAACGGTGGAAGCAGCATTGAACAAATTGCGTGAAGATCATTGATCTGGCATTTTGTACTTTGACCGGTCTGTTCAAACTATTGCAATGAATACCGGATATTTGGGGGCTGTCAGGGATGCCAGGAATACCAGGAATACCAGGAATACCAGGAATGAATACCAATTCAGGTGCACTGGACAAGACGAGTCCTTTTTCCAGATTTGAATGGATGGTGGCTGGCCGATATTTACGCGCCAGGCGCAAGGAAACTTTCATTTCAATCATCACCGGGTTTTCTTTTTTTGGAATCATGCTGGGGGTAGCAACACTGATTATCGTGATGGCCGTGATGAATGGTTTTCGTGGTGAGTTGCAAAACCGGATTTTGGGACTGAACGGCCATATTGTTATTCAGCCTGTTGATGGCGAATTGACCGACTACAATGAAGTATCTGAGCGGGTCAGCAAAGTTGACGGGGTGAAGTTTGCAATTTCGATGATTGAGGGTCAGGCGCTTGTATCCAGTGGTATTGGCGGAAATGGTGCTTTGGTTCGTGGTTTGAATGAAGCTGATATTCGCAAGATTACTGAACTTTCGACCAATATTAGACATGGAACACTGGATGGATTTGGAGAAGCGGAGGGCGTTGCCATCGGAACGCGTATGGCGCGCAATCTGGGGCTCCATCTGGGCGACAAAATTACCATCATTTCTCCTGAAGGAGATGTAACGCCATTTGGTACTACACCAAGGGTTAAGGCTTATCCTGTTCTGGCAATTTTTGAGATTGGAATGTCAGAATACGATTCTACTTTTGTATTTATGCCGCTGAAAGAAGCCCAGCTTTACTTCAATTCCAGCGGAAAAGTCAGCGTAGTCGAAGTCTTTATTGATGATGCGGACAACGTTGATGAAGTACGTCAGAAGTTGAATGTTGCGATTGGCAGGCCACATTTTTTGGTCGACTGGCGCCAGCGAAATAAAACATTTTTTGATGCATTGGAAGTTGAACGTAATGTAATGTTCCTGATTTTGTCTCTGATTATTCTGATTGCAGCGCTGAATATCATTTCCGGTTTGACAATGCTGGTAAAAGACAAAGGTAAGGATATTGCCATATTGCGAACAATGGGTGCCAGCCGTGGCGCAATATTGAGGATTTTCCTGATTACCGGAGCAGTGATAGGAATTGTTGGCACTATCGCGGGTTTTGTATTGGGAGTGGTGGTTTGTCTGAATGTCGAAAATATTCGTCAGTTTCTATCTGATCTGTCAGGAACAACGCTGTTTGATCCTACCTTGTATTTTCTATCACGCCTTCCCGCCGATCTTGATACCGGAGAAACCTTGCGAATTGTGATCATGGCTATTGGCCTCTCGTTTCTGGCGACGCTGTTCCCGGCATGGCGGGCCGCAAAACTGGACCCGGTAGAGGCCCTGAGATATGAATGATATGATCATCGGTTCAAATAACAATCAAATGAGTTCCAGCCAAAACACAGCACCGGTTGGTGTCAAACCCTGTGTTCTCAACATGAGCGGTATTTTTCGTTCATATGTACAGGGAAAGAAGACGCTTGATATATTGAAAGGGTCCAGCCTGTCGATTGCCCGGGGGGAAATGGTGGCGCTTGTCGCACCCTCAGGTGCGGGTAAATCCACACTGCTCCATATTGCCGGGTTGCTGGAATCGCCTGATAGTGGTGATGTATTGATCTGCGGTCGCTCAACACGCGGCTTAATAGACCGTGAACGCACAGCATTGCGGCGAAGTGAAATCGGTTTTGTCTACCAGTTTCATCATCTGTTACCTGAATTTTCAGCGTTGGAGAATTTGGTTATTCCTCAATTGATTGCCGGCAGGGACAAGAAAACGGCAGTTGAACGGGCAACCCAGCTCATCAATTATATGCGCATTGTCGACAGAGCCGAACATCGGCCTTCAGAGTTATCAGGCGGTGAACAGCAGCGCGTCGCCATTGCAAGAGCCGTTGCCAATGCGCCCAGTCTGTTGCTGGCAGATGAACCGACCGGGAATCTTGATCCAAAGACGTCAAGTTTTGTTTTTGACATGTTGCATAATCTGGTGCGCGAATCCGGTCTGGCGGCACTCATTGCAACACACAATCATGATCTGGCGAGAAGAATGGATCGTTGTGTAACGCTCAATGGCGGCCAAGTTATTGAAATGAAATTGTAATCTCCTCTATTTGCATTTGTTCCAATTTGTCTTGACATTCGTTCTATTGTATGAACAATAAGAGAACAAACAGAGAACTAAATAGAAACAAATAGTAAGTTTTATAGATATTTGGAGATTTGGGTATGTTTTTCTCATTACGTGATATGGCTTCACTGGCAACACTTGGATTATTCTTTTCCGGCCTGTCTTTTTGGGTTGATATTCTGCGCACCGGTATTTAGCAGCATCTGTTTGAGGGTTATTGCAACGATGTTGGTGATCCCCAAAGGATAAGGAATTCGAATACGTCATGCGTCACCTTACGCTTGACGTATTTTTTTTTAATTGGTAGTGTCTAAATAATGAAGATTACAAATGTGAGGCATAAAGGTTTACGGCGTCTCATAGAAAAAGATGATACAGCAGGACTGCCGGCGCAATATATAGGCAAAATTCGCAACATAATTGCATTCCTGCAGGATATGAGCAGCGAAGAGGAGGTGAGGGGTATTTCAACGTGGAATGCCCACCAACTCACAGGCGAGAGAAAAGGGACATGGAGTCTCTTTGTTTCCCGAAATTGGCGGATCACATTTGTAGTCAAAAATGATGAAGTTGAGATCATTGATCTTGATTTCGAAGACTACCATTAAGGGGGTAGAAACATGACATTGTCACAGGAAATGCGCCTGACTAATCCGCCACATGTTGGTGGGTTTGTAAAAACAGAAATTATTGAACCCACAGGGCTGAAAGTTGTTGAAGCTGCCGTTGTTCTTGGCGTTTCACGGCAAGCTCTTTCTACGTTTCTAAATGAGCACGCGGATTTGTCGGCTGACATGGCTTTGCGGATCGAAAAAGCTTTTGGCGTACGCATGGATACGCTTATGAAGATGCAATCCAGCTACAACATTGCACAAGCCCGTATGCGGGAGGATGAAATTGATGTCCAGCCTTATGCGCCAATTAAAGCGGTAGAACCTGTTGGATTAAATTAGGTGGATTTAGGCAGAATGTCTTCAAACCGGATTTGGCTGAACTTGCTGCAATCAACGAGTCCAATATTGATTATTCGGGTAATTCGTGAAATTCGAGATTGATAGTAACTTAATACTACGGCTGTTGCAGGCTGAAGACGCTATGAAATTGTTCACTTTGATTGATACGAACCGTGCCATTTAAAAGAATGGCTTTCTTGCGTTTGGTTCGGCTCAGGTCGTCCAGCGGGCTGTCGTCCGCCGCGATCATGCTGGTAGCAACCCGTGCATACCGCGCTGTTGTCGTAAGTTTGGAATGTCCGAGCAGCGCCTGAATTATCCGGATATCGACGCCGCGCTCCAGCAGATGCGTTGCAAAAGAATGGCCAACGTGGCAGCGTTACCGATTTGGTGATCGCGGCGACGCGGGCGGTCTCCACAACAACCGCAACAACTGTCGGGTTGAGAGATGCTTGCTGTGATATCCGGGGAAAAGTACGCGCTCGGGCGCGGGCACATCCTTGTCCTGACCGGTTAGGCGCTCCTTCCACCAGTCGCGCAGCAAGCCCAGAATATCCGATGGCAGCATCACGTTGCGATCCTTTCGCCCTTTCGCCTGCACAATGCGGATGATCTCCTGAGCGCTGTCGGTGTCACCGACTTTCAACCGAACGACTTCGCTTGCCCGCAGCCCACAGCCATAGGTCAGCGATAGCATTACTCTTGCCTTCAGGCTAGGTGACATGGCGAGAATGCGCTTGATCTCCTTTTGGCTCAATACCAGTGGCACCCGGTCCGGCTCTCTGAGGTGAAATATCTCGGCTACCAGATCATGCCGCCGCAGGGTCACGCGGAACAGGAAC
>JAAENI010000854.1 GCA_024224595.1 Hyphomicrobiales bacterium | reverse complement strand
TGGCAAAGCCAGCCCCGCCACTGGCGCGCCATGAAACTATCGACAAAGGAAAGCGCATGCGTGCCGAGACCCGCATTGTAGAGGTTTTCGATGCCGCTGCGGCACTTGAACAAACCGGCTGGAACGGGCTCATCACCCACATCATCCGGGTGACGAGCGTGGCCCTCCTCCGGTGCGCCCTAGACGGGATGGGGGACAGACGTGAGGAAATCTGCTTTTACGTCTGCTCCGCCCCCGCCAGCGCAACCACAGCAGCCAAGGCCATTCGCGGCCACTGGGGTATCGAAAACAGAAATCATTATGTCCGCGGTGTGTCAATGGCGGAGGATGCAGGCCGCGGCCGCACCAATCCCGGCGTCTGCGCCAGAGCCCGCAGTTTCGCCCTCAATATACTGCGCGCCAACGGCGAACAAAATATCGCAGATGCCCTCTGGCGCAACGCACTCGACTTCAACAGACCTCTAAAATACCGATACAAGTAATTAGCGTTGAACAGCCCTGGGGCTGTGGGTTGACAGATTATCAAGCACAACACGGATTTTCGTGGCCTTGGGATAGTGAATGTCCGTGAGCTCACGCATACAGATGGCAAAATCCACAGCTGTGCGCCGCTCAGTGACTTTCACCTTGCGCCATGGCTGATGAACATCAAGGAAGACAAACAGATTGGTCGTACCATTGCGCCGGTATTCGCAGTCGTAGCGTTCATGCTGGCCAGGTTTTGCCGGGATCGACCGGCGCACCTCGCCGATCAACTGGATTGGGCTTTCATCAAAGCTGATTACCGGCTGGTCAGGATCGGGTTCGGTGGCATACAGATCCAGAACATCTTCCATGGCCGCGACATAGGCGGCATCAACCTTGGGGATACACCACATATTCTTGCGCTAGGGTTTCAGGTCGTTCTCAATCAATCGCCGACGTATTGTCTCACGCGACAGGCTGTCATGTTCTGTCAACTCGACCAACGCATTGCTCAGAAGTTCCAGTGTCCAGCGCCCGCGTCCCGTAGGTGCAGTCGAGCAGGCAGTGGCGACCAGAAGCGCTTCCTGTTTGCCGGTGAGCTTGCGTTTTGCGCCAGGGCGCGGCGCCTCGGCCAACGCATGTTACAGATTACCTTCGACAAAACGCCGCTTTGTGCAGGTGACTGTGGAACCGCCCACCACCACCCACATGGCAATCTCATCATCACTGGCACCGCTGTCGGTGGCCAATAATATTTGCGCCCATTTCAGTTTGCGGGCCGGATGTTTACTCCCACTCAACAATGTCGTTAATTCGTTACGTTCGGATTGGCTTAATTCAACGCGGTATCGTATGTTCATCAGGTTCTCCATTTGGTTGGATATTCTGATGAATCAAAAAAATGCTCTCGTAAACGCGGTTGGATACCATGACAGCGAAAAAATTCACCCCCAAACAAGGCCAGTATTTGGCCTTCATCCACGCATATACGCAGATTAATCGTTGTGCTCCCACTGAAGCCGACATGCAACGATATTTTCAGGTCACACCGCCATCCGTCCATCAAATGATCGTCACTCTCGAGCGAGCAGGATTGATAAAAAAACAACCTGGCATCCCAAGGAGTATAAAATTGCAGATTGACCCGGAAAAATTACCCGTGCTAAAATAAGATTAGTTCAAACCATCATAACCTCTATGCAGAGGTACCAGTAGTTATCCATCTGGAAGCTCCGTCTACAAATATCTTTTTAATGTTTCTTTTTTCTCGCCACGGACGACCGATATCTTGAACTGTATCTGGATGCCCAATCAGGAATTTACATTTCTTTTCCGATACGAAATTCTGCAATGTCTTATTTAGATCTTCGTAAAATTGTTTTTCCGGGTCATATTTTATATCCATATACAATGCGCATTCACGTAAAAATTTGCCTGACCAAAATGATGGACTGGTCGAAAAATGAGGTCTGCTCTTGTCTTCGATTTTAAATAATAATTTAAAAAGTTTGTACCTGCGATAGTGATAAATTTGTTTCCCATTCCAGTATTTATCGGAATTCATCAACGATATGCTGGTAACTTCACCCTTTAAATTTTCTGATATTTCTATTGATTTTATCTGCTCAAGCGCGATCCAATCTTCTTCCAAGTGCAAAACAACATCAGCGCTGGTGTTTATCCAAAGTCGTTTGACCGCTTTAGTAAAATTTGCCACTTTAGGTTCGAATATTGTCACATCTGAGAATGTCCGATTCAGTAATTTTTTAATAGCAGTCTGATCGTCTTCATCACCCCAAATCGGATCGATATTTACAAGTACTTTTCCAACATTGAAATTTTCAAAAACTTTTTCGGAGAAACTTTCAATCATTTGCTCAAGAAGTTTCAGTCGCCTTGTAGCTACAATTACAATATCAATTTCTAGCATATCAAATTTTTCGCGTAATTGGCGTCACATAAGTTAACATTATATATTACTCCACCAAAAGGCAAAAAATTTTTATATATACTCATCTTACCCAATTAGCTTGTAGTTTTCCCGTGTTATCACCCTGAAGTTGTCGGTCACGGTGTCGCGGAATTCAGGCCATTTTTTAGGCAGGGTTTTTCTGAAGAAGTTGAGAATTGCTTCGGTGAAGTCGTCGA
>JAAENI010000853.1 GCA_024224595.1 Hyphomicrobiales bacterium | reverse complement strand
ACACTCTGGAAAGTTGGATGTTTGTTCATCCGCGCCGAAGGTGTAAGCTGAAATAGCATTTCAGCAAGTCTCTCAGGCTCAAGACAGGGGGGCAAGTCTGATCTCAAGAGGATGCACTTTTTGAGATAGGGTTGTTCGCGTGATCATAACGGCACATTGGCTGTCAATCATTGATGATCTCACACTTGTCTTAATTACCGGTATTGCCGGCAATACCTGAGGTACTGTATGAATAAAACCCCACTTTATGATCTTCATGTACGCCATGAAGCGAAATTCGGCCCTTTTGCAGGGTACGATATGCCACTGTTTTACAAAACAGGTATTATCGGCGAACACCACCACACCAGACAGAGCGCCGGATTGTTTGATATTTCCCACATGATGCTGGTGAGCCTGATGGGAGTTCAGGCAGCAGAATCTATTTCTCATCTTTGCCCGCTGAATGCGCTGGAGCTTGAGATTGGCAATGCCAAATACACATTTTTTCTGAATGAAGACGGCGGAATTATTGATGACCTGATTGTTTCACGACTGGATGAGGACAGATTTCTGTTAGTCTGCAATGCCGGATGCGCTGAAAAAGACTGGGATCATATCGAGAAGCAAAGCAATGAATATCAGGTGACGCTCAATCAATTACAGCTAGGCCTGATCGCCTTGCAGGGTCCGAAATCAGAGCAGGTTCTTAAGGATGCAGGGTTGCCGGTCGCCTCGATGAATTTTATGCAGATCATGGAATTGGACGGGGATTTTGATGGCTGGATGGTGTCGCGTGCAGGCTATACGGGAGAAGATGGATTTGAAATTGCCATTCCGGAAGATGAAATTGCCGCCTTTTGTGAAAAACTGCTGGCAGATGAACGCGTATTGCCAATTGGACTGGGGGCCAGAGATTCTCTACGTCTTGAAGCGGGGCTTTCATTATACGGACAAGATCTATCCGATGATATCTCGCCAATGGAAGCCGGTCTTACCTGGGCAATTGCCAGGAACCTGCGATCAGGCGGGTCTTATATCGGTGCCAAAGCTATCGAAGACAGGATTGCGGCTAAACGCAAACGCAAACGGGTTGGCTTGAAACCCGAAGGCCGTGCGCCAGTGCGCTCCGGTGCGATCATCCTTGATCAATCGGGAAAACAGGTCGGCACGGTTACATCTGGCGGGTTTGGACCCAGTGTCGAACATCCAGTGGCTCTCGGTCTGATTGATGTTGATGCCCAAACAGATGGATTGGTCGCGGAAGTGCGCTCAAGACAAATCCCGATCGCAATCGCCAGCCTACCGTTCACGCCGCATAATTACAAAAGATAATACGCAATTTATTCACCAAAAGGAACAGAAGCATGTCAAATACGCATTTTACCGAGGATCACGAATGGATTTCCGTCGAGGGTGACATTGCTACCGTCGGCATTACCAATCACGCCCAGGAACAATTGGGAGATCTGGTGTTTGTTGAATTGCCTGAAGTTGGTAACACGGTTGAAAAAGGTGATGATGCGGTAGTGGTTGAATCAGTGAAAGCCGCTTCAGATGTTTACGCGCCCGTTTCAGGAGAAGTGACTGAGGTCAATCAGGCGGTGTCCGAGGACCCAAACCTTGTGAATTCTGCCGCCCAGGGTGAAGGCTGGCTGTTCAAGATCAAATTGTCAGACAAAAGCGAGCTTGACGGTTTGCTGAATGAAGCAGGTTATCTGGCCACCCTTTAACCGGTCACCATTTAATTGGACGCTCAAACAGATTTGTCATCCCAGACTTACAACATTTTGACCAAACACGGAAAAAACACATGTCCACTGCTTTCCTCAACCGCCATATTGGACCAACAGCGGCCGAACAGCGTTCAATGTTAAAAACATTGGGGCTGCCGTCGCTGGAGACTTTAATCTCCCAAACACTTCCTGCGTCCATCCGTCTGAACAGGCCACTGAACATAGAAGCTGGAGCGAGTGAGGATCAGGCATTGAGAGAATTGCACGACAAGATCAGTGCTGCTGAACAAGCTACTTCCCTGATAGGCCAGGGCTATCATAATTGTCTGGTGCCTGCAGTAATTCAACGCAATCTGCTGGAAAACCCTGGCTGGTACACTTCCTATACACCTTATCAGGCGGAGATTTCTCAGGGCAGACTGGAAATGCTGTTTCATTTCCAAACTCTTGTGGCTGAATTGACTGGCCTTCCAGCCGCCAATGCTTCCCTGCTGGATGAAGGCACAGCGGTTGCGGAAGCGGCTGCCATGGCATTTCGCCATCATCGATCCAAGCGCAATAAAATCGTCGTTGGTAACGCTATCCATCCCCAAAGCCTTGATGTACTCAATACGCGTTGCGAGCTGATGGAGCTGGAAATCAGTCACGGTGAAATAAATGAAGATTGTGCCGCTGTGATTATCCAGTGGCCGGATACTTATGGTGAAATAATTGATCCGAGCGCCATTGTAGAACAGGCAAAAGCATTCGGTGCGATTGTTATCGTTGCCAGTGATCCAATGGCTCTGCTGATGCTGGAAGCGCCAGGCAACTGGGGCGCTGATATTGTTGTTGGTTCAACACAACGCTTTGGTGTGCCGATGGGCAATGGCGGCCCGCACGCAGCCTATATGGCGACGACACAAAAACTGACCCGCATGATGCCAGGCCGATTGATCGGACAATCAATAGATGCGCAGGGCAATGAGGGCTGGCGCCTGGCGCTGCAAACCCGTGAACAGCATATACGCCGCGAAAAAGCTACCTCCAACATCTGTACAGCTCAGGCATTGCTGGCAAATATGGCAGCCAGTTATGCAATCTGGCATGGTCCCGAAGGGTTGATCAAAATCGCCAGCCGCATCAACGCCCTGACTGCCGGATTTGCCGCCACCATGGAAAATGCCGGTTATGAAATTATCAACGCCAAAGGCTTTGACACGGTTACCATAAAAACTGATGGTAAGGCAGATGATCTGATTGAACTGGCCAGGCAAAATTCGCTCTTGTTGCGTCGCATTGATGACAATATTTTGTCTGTTTCCTTTGATGAGGCATGCGATGAACAGATACTGGTGACACTGGCAAAAGTATTTGCAACTGAAACGATAGCACCGGCGAATGCCCCCCTCGCCTCTTCGGCTCGTGGTGATAATTTTCTGACCCAGGAAGTGTTTCATGCCCACCGTTCCGAGACTGCGATGATGCGTTATCTGCGCAAGCTCATGGATAAGGATCTGGCCCTGGACAGGGCAATGATTCCGCTCGGATCATGCACGATGAAGCTGAATGCTGCTGCCGAAATGATGCCTGTTAGTTGGCCGGAAGTCTCTGATGTTCACCCGTTTGCACCCGCACCTTACCTGGCTGGCTACAACAAAATGATTGATGATCTGGATCGCTGGCTGTGTGAAATTACCGGTTTTGCCAAAATTTCATTCCAGCCCAATGCCGGTTCCCAAGGGGAGTTTGCGGGTCTGGCAGCTATTCGCGGCTATCATGTCTCAAGGGGAGAAGCCAACCGTGATATCTGCATTATTCCTGCCTCTTCCCACGGCACGAATCCGGCGTCGGCACAAATGGCGGGAATGAAAGTGGTGGTGGTGAAATCTGATGCGAACGGCAATGTCGATGTTGATGATCTCAAACAAAAAGCCGGTGAACATGCACAAAACCTTGCAGCGCTGATGATTACCTATCCCTCAACCCATGGTGTGTTTGAGGAGGCAATTGTGGACATGTGCAAAACCATTCACGATCATGGTGGCCAGGTCTATCTTGATGGTGCCAACCTCAATGCGATGCTTGGCCTGGCGCGGCCAGCTGATATTGGCGGCGATGTCTGCCATATGAACCTGCATAAAACCTTCGCCATTCCTCACGGTGGTGGCGGACCGGGTGTTGGCCCCATTGGTGTCGCCAGCCATCTCATTCCGTTTTTGCCCGGGCATGTCGAGACCGGCACGAGCCATGCGGTATCAGCGGCACCGCAAGGGTCCGCGTCGATATTGGTGATCTCATGGATGTTCATCCGCATGCTGGGAGCAGAAGGTTTGAAAGTATCTTCTGAAATAGCCATCCTCAATGGCAATTATCTGGCGCACAGGCTATCTGAATGTTATCCGGTTTTGTACAAGGGTGCCAATGGCCGGGTTGGCCATGAATGCATTGTGGATACCAGAGGGCTGAAGAATGATGCGGGTATCAGTGTCGATGATATTGCCAAACGCCTGATCGATTACGGGTTTCATGCTCCCACGATGTCGTGGCCGGTGATCGGTACACTGATGATCGAACCGACAGAATCTGAGCCATTGAGCGAAATTGACCGTCTGGCTGATGCGATGAACGCGATTTTTCACGAAGCCAAAAAAGTGCAGAACGGCGAATGGCCGCTGGAAGACAACCCGCTGGTCAATGCCCCTCATACGGTTTCAGCACTAACGGCAGAGACATGGACCCATCCCTATTCACGTCAGGTTGCAACCTGCCCGGCAGGGGTTGATGCGGCGGCTAAATACTGGTCACCGGTGGCACGTATTGACAATATTTACGGCGACCGAAACCTGGTCTGCACCTGCCCGCCGATGGAGGATTACGCACAACCGGCTGAATAGGGAATATCCACTCATTCAGGCCGATATGGACGGGAACTTCAGCATCAGAATTTGATAATCGCAGGAACCGCAATAAATGGCCTGTCTGACCATTATTCTCCTTGACATCGGGCACCGACAATCCTTATATGCGCCGCGTCCGGGAAGCATTTTCACTTGCATCGGGCAGCTTGCAAAACAAGCCAGTTTGCCTTTTTCAAGGTAACAGGATGGCGGGGTAGCTCAGGTGGTTAGAGCAGCGGAATCATAATCCGCGTGTCGGGGGTTCAAGTCCCTCTCCCGCTACCAAAATTAAGCTAATTAAATCAAATATTTATCGAAATCATGGAATTGATTTTGACTAATTTTATGTTGCGTTATGTTGCTTGGGGTAACGGCTCGGGTAACACAAGACGAATTTTGTCAAGCAATTCGTAGTTCTTGGTTCTGTCCGATGTATCCGGAAGCGGTTTTGCCAAATATGTCAACCGGTGTATTTCAGCAACGGACTGCCTCCATGCTTACGGGCTAGATTGACATTTCTAGCACGCTCTATTTTATAGATGAATGTCCGATGATAAATTTCACATAGTCGAAAAATTGATGGATGAGTTTGACAATGACCCCAGCTTTGAAAACTATGTTAAATTGCGACGATATGAGCCACGTTGTGATGTGGAGGTTACACGTTTCGCCAATTTTGAAATCGCGTTAACTTTAGATGAGGAACTTCGGGCCCACTCAATCTAGGGGTCGATTCCGGTAGGGGGCAGAATAGTACGCTAACAAAATTAACCCATTGTAATTGTTATCTAATTTTACCTCGAATTCTGTAGATTTCCTTTCTCATTCGCAACCTAATAAAACCTTTTGAATCAAACACTT
>JAAENI010000852.1 GCA_024224595.1 Hyphomicrobiales bacterium | reverse complement strand
TTTCGATTTTGGAAATTCTTTCGGAGGTTTTTGTCAGGCGATACTGGTTATAATACAAACTATAAGCATTAATTAACGCAATTGAAAGGATACTCACTATCATTATTACAATAGAAAGCTCTACCAATGTAAATCCTTTATTATTACATAAAAAATTCATATCAATAATAGTAACATAATGTTATACTGAGATGCAAAAAATTTTGTACGATATCAATACCCAATACGTAATTATCTTTCGGCTTTCGGATATTCCTTGAGAGTACTTATTTGCTTGACGATAATGTTTGGAACAGCATTTATCAACTGACTCGTTCGATTAACAGGTCTGGCAACAGAGCGGGTTCTTCGCAGGAACGCAAGCGCGAACGCGCATAGATTTTTCCCATTCGCGCGCGTTGCGCCGCGATTTTTTTACCGGTTTACGGCCAGCGTGTCCCCGCTGGCCGTAAGTTTTTGAGGTGATGAGTTATAGAAGCAAGTTCTATAACTCACGCCAATCAAGCATATTGCTTCTTGACTGCCTTCCAGTTTTCGATTGCTTCAATGCCGCCGCGTTTGGTGTAGGCACGCATGGGGAAATTCATATAGCGCGGTTGCCAATCTTTCTTGTGCGGTTTGCGGGTACCATCGAGATAATCAGCAATGATTTTCTTCTGGACTTTGGCGGTTGCGGAGATATTGCCATCGGCTACGTGCTTACCGCCGATATGTTTGAGCATGGCATTGATAGCTTCCTTGTCACGGTGCAGATCAAGGAAAGTATCATCGACTTGCCAGTATTCGCCCATATCAACGCTTAGGCTATTGCCAAGAACTTCCACAACAGCGCTTCCTGCTGGCAGAGTTTCAGCCACCACGAAAGTCAGAATGCGGGTGACTGCCTTATCATCCAGTTCAATCAGCTTGGCAAAGATTTCATGCACGTCATTTTGCCGTTGCCAATCATTTTTGGCAGGAACAATTGTATCAGAAACATCGTTTGACCAACCCAACAAGTCACGAACGGCTTGGCGTTCTTCTGCGAATTTGTCCTCGGCTTTATTGGTAGCAAGAGATTCAGCAATCGCATCTGTATTGGCCTTTTGCGGTTCGGCTTTGATATCCCATAAGCTGGAACCAGCAATGATTTGTGCCACTGCCAAGCGCAAGGCAATGTCGCCATGTGTCAACAATTCCGTGCGCACCGCAGAATGGCGATGAAGATCAAGATAGTTCTGCATTGACTTGGTCAATTCACAGCGTTCGGCTGGCTTTTCTGGCTCGGTGCCATTTGATGCTTTTTCAAGCCGCTTGGCTTCCTTCTCGGTCAGATAACC
>JAAENI010000851.1 GCA_024224595.1 Hyphomicrobiales bacterium | reverse complement strand
TTCCGATCAACCACCCGCGCTCGTTTGCGGGACTGGATAGGAGCCACAAAATGTCTTCCCAGAATGCTTTCACTCACATTTCACTGAAATTCCCTGATGGTTCCAAACGACAGTTTGAGTCGGGTGTAACTGGCCGCGAGGTTGCCGAGGGGATATCGAAATCTCTTGCAAAAAAATCAGTTGCAATATCTCTTGATGGGGAGTTGTCCGATCTTGCAGATCCAATTCAACGTGATGCAGTCATCGAAATTATTACCCGAGGTGATGACAGAGCCCTTGAATTAGTCCGACATGACTGCGCCCATGTATTGGCAGAGGCAGTACAGGAATTGTGGCCCGGTACCCAGGTAACTATCGGCCCGGTGATAGAAAACGGGTTCTACTATGATTTTGCTCGTGATCAACCATTTACTTCCGAAGACCTTCCGGTAATCGAGAAAAAAATGCGTCAGATCATTGCCCGCAATGAACCATTTGTCAAAGAAATCTGGTCTCGGGAAAAGGCAAGAAAATTTTTTGGGGAAAAGGGCGAGGAATATAAGCTTGAGTTGATTGAAGCCATTCCTGATGATCAGGACCTGAAGGTCTATTCTCAGGGCTCCTGGGCTGATTTGTGCCGTGGACCGCATATGAGATCCACCGGTGATGTGGGAAATTCATTCAAGTTGATGAATGTTGCCGGTGCTTATTGGCGTGGCGATTCCAACAATGTGATGCTTACCCGTATTTACGGAACTGCATTTGCCGATGACAAGCAACTCAAACAGTATTTGCATATGCGTGAAGAGGCTGAAAAGCGTGATCACCGCAAACTTGGCCGCGAGATGGATTTGTTTCATTTTCAGGAAGAGGGACCCGGCGTAGTATTTTGGCATTCAAAAGGTTGGCGCCTTTTCCAGAATCTGACCAATTATATGCGTCGTCGTCTGGATGAGCATGGTTATGAAGAGGTTAACGCGCCACAAATTCTTGACAAGGCAATGTGGGAGACTTCCGGGCATTGGGAATGGTATCATGAAAGTATGTTCATCACGCAGACTGAAGATGATCGGGTGTTTGCCATTAAGCCGATGAATTGTCCCGGCCACGTGGCAATATTCAAGCATGGCCTTAAGAGTTATCGCGATTTGCCGGTGAAATTGGCAGAATTCGGAAATGTTCATCGCTATGAACCTTCCGGTGCCTTGCACGGTTTGTTGCGTGTCCGCGGGTTTACTCAGGATGATGCGCATGTATTTTGCACTGAAGAACAAATGCATGCCGAATGTATGCGAATCAATGAGCTGATTATTTCCACATATGGTGATTTTGGTTTCACTGATTTCACAGTATTGCTTTCAACCAGACCGGCAAAGCGGGTGGGCAACGATGCCAGTTGGGACCATGCGGAAGAAGTCATGGGCAACGTGTTGAAAGAGATTGAGTCAAAATCAGATGGGAAGATCAAGATAGGCATCAATCCGGGTGAGGGGGCATTTTATGGCCCCAAATTTGAGTATATCCTGAAAGATGCGATCGGTCGTACCTGGCAGTGTGGAACAACACAGATAGATTTCAATTTACCTGAACGCTTTGGCGCTTTTTATATCGACAGTGATAGTGAGAAGAAACAACCGGTGATGATCCATAGGGCGATTTGCGGGTCTATGGAGCGTTTCCTTGGTATCTTGATTGAAAATTACGCCGGGCATTTTCCGCTTTGGTTGGCTCCCCACCAAATCGTCGTCGCCACTATTACTTCGGAAGCAAATGATTATGCTCAGTTCGTTGTGAAAAAACTGAAAAATGCCGGGTTGACTGCCACCAGTGATATCAGAAATGAGAAGATTAACTACAAGGTACGTGAACACTCACTTGCCAAAGTTCCGGTTATCATGGTTTGTGGCATGCGTGAGGCTGATGAGGGCAGTGTCAATATTCGACGTCTTGGTTCACGTGACCAGACATCATTACTATTGGAAGAGGCAATTGCATCTCTGGTTAGCGAAGCCACTGCACCTGATAAATTACGACATTTGGAGCAATAGTAATGTACTTCTGCTGACAATTGAATATTGGTCAGTAAGTCTATTCAGTCAGCACTTCAATATCGCGATTTAGGCCGGAATTTACTTTGAAATCGTGGGAATAAATCTTCTCATTATTGCGGGCAATTGCTGTATAATTTCCTTCTGCCAATACTAATGAGGGGAATATCGATGTACTTTCTTTGATAACATCACCATTTTCCGCCAATATGGACCAGGACGTATTAGCTATTGCATCACTTCCTGCCTTACGCACTAATCGGAACGATACCAACGCAGCGCGATGCTGCATGGTTGCTTGAGTCAATTTACCAGCTTGAACCCGCAAATCAGCCCGCGTCTCGACATTGAGTCTGCCATATCTGGAAACCACATGATAAGTTCCCTGGGCGAATGGAATAATTTTCATAGGCCTCACATTGCGCGCAATCAAGGGGCGGATGCCGCGGTCATCGGCCTTTTCGCCAAACACATCAAAGCGTAATCGGCTCGAGGAAGTAGGTCCATCCGGCGATGTGATCGCTTCCAGTTGCAAACCGCCGGCATTCAAGACAAATATCTGTGTATTGTCTTCTTCAATGATCTCGACGCGTCGAACTACGCTGGCATAACCATAGGCTACATGGATGAAATATTCACCCTTCGACATTTGGAATGATTTGGTACCACCACTGGCTTTCGCCAATAAATTCAATTCACCTTTTTCATCAGGTGTTGATTTGAAAATTCTCCATTGCAATCCGGAGTCAATCGGCTGCTCTTCTGCCGCCAGACGGGCTTCCATTGTCAGATTAAAAGTTTGATCACTTTTGTCCTGCGCAAAAAGGGGCGCAGACCAAAAGTAGAAAAGCAACAAAATGGCAATTAGTAGCATTTCAGCTACGGGCCAATATCTGATGCTATTTCTGTACATAATTTCTTTGCCTTTTAGCAGGCGGTGTGTTTTCTTTTTCAATCTTATTTGGGCAACAATATCAAGGCAGGAATATGAATTCAGACGATAATAATCATATTGATAAGGGTGTATTGGAATTTATGCAAAAACGCCGATCCGTGCCAGCCAAATTAATGTCAGGTCCCGGACCCGATGAACAGCAATTGAAATTAATTTTGGAAGTTTCCTGCCGAGTCCGTGATCATGGAAAACTGACGCCTTGGCACATTATTCGATATGGAGAAAAGAATGTGCTGTTCTGGGTGAAAAAATGCTTGCCTGAGCCAGGGAGATGGCTCGGCTGGATGGCCGGTAATTAACCGCGGATGAAGCTGAAATCGAGGTAAACAGATTCCTGCGAACTCCTGTTGTGATGTGTATTACCAGCGATGCGAGAACGCATCCCAAAATCCCAGAGTGGGAACAGGTATTATCTTCAGGTGCCGTTGCGATGAACATGCTGGTTGCTGCAAACGCCTCAGGCTTTGATGCGCAATGGCTGACAGAATGGTATTCATATGATGAAAGCCTGCGTGATGATTTTGGTCTGAATGAAAATGAAAAAATTGCGGGCTTTATGCATATAGGCACTCGACAATTTTCCAAAACAGAGCGGGATCGACCGGTGATTGAAGATATTTATACTGTGATTGAAAGATGTATGAATGTTCTACGATGTTAAGAAAAATAACCACGACCTCCCTCATGATCCCTTCAAGGCGATCGTCGCACCACGGCCGATCGGATGGATTTCGACCCTTGCAGCAAATGGTGACTTCAATCTGGCACCATACAGTTTTTTCAATGTGTTTGGCGAGGTGGTGGGAATCCATATTCGCGATAACGCCATTATTAACGGGCTGTTTGACATTGATACAGGCTATCAAAATCGCCTCAGAAAATGGCCAGGTTCTAGATCCTCCGACCCTCAAGAAAATTCCCAAAGGCTATCTGGGAGACGGAGTTCTCGCTGATTATTTGCGTCAAAAATCCATTGTAGTGCGCAATTTTGACGAACCATACCCAGAAGAGGTATTCAACAAAAACTGCCTGGATTATTTCAAACACCGATTACTCGCCGGTCATCCGGCAAATCACTGGCTATTGCAAAACATAAGCAATTGACCCCGCCCCTATCAAACAGAATTCACATGTTTTACAAGGCTTGGCTTTAGTTCCACCATTAGTAGCGCTGCGAAGATCAATGCACAGCCAAGATAGCCCAAATAATCCAGTCTTTCACTGAGAATCCAAGCACCGAATAATGCTGCAAACAGGCTTTCTGATGATAAAAATATCGCTGCCGCAGCCTGGCTGGTATATTGTTGTCCTATCGCCTGTAAAGTAAAAGCAAATGCGCCTGCAAATACACCCGCATATAGAATTTCAAATAAGGCAGCTCTGATAATTGTGAGGCTTGCATCAGGTTCAGATATACCAAGGTAGGGCGCAATAAAATGCCCGACAAAACCCAGCAACCCGCAAATGAAGAACTGCAAAGTTGCCATGATCACTGGAGCACCGCTGGAAACAACGATTTTCCCGACCAGTATGACATGCAATGCCCAAAAAATTGCGCAGACAATTATTAGCCAGTCTCCCCAATTAAATGCGACAATATTTCCTCCGCTTAATAGATAAATACCGACAATTGCCAACATCGATGCTGGCCATATTATCAAAGCTTGTGCTTCACGCAGGGCAAACAACAATAACAAAGGAACGAATACGACATACAACGCAGTCAAAAATCCTGCATTGGTAACAGTGGTTGCAATCAGGCCTATCTGCTGGAACGCCATAGCCAGAAAGAAAACAATACCAATCGGCAACAATCGCAACAACTGTTGCCACGATAAGCCGCCATCAATTTTTCTAAATTCCCGAATGGCGAATGGCAAAACGACTAGTGCGGCCAACAAGAATCGAAACCCGATGAACAAAAACGGTCCCATATCATCCATGGCGGTTTCCTGCGCGACGAACCCCATCCCCCAAGTGGCACCGGCTAACAAAAGCAGTAGATTTGCCATACGGCGAGATATAGGCGTTGGCATCACGGTGGTTCCAGATCAGCAATGAAGAATATTGTCAGATGAATTATTAAAGAACATCAATGCCGATGATGATTATCAATTGAATAGAGACCCTTCAAGCCTATCAATCCTGATATGTCATTATAATTTTCTCTCAAACGGCAATCACGAATGCCTGTCACTGCTGCGGGCAGGAAATACTGCGCCTGTTGATGGCTTAATGCTGAATCTGCTATCATCGCACCGGCGTGATTTTCATTTCCTTTGGCCAACTTACCATAAAACCAAATCTAATGATTTTTTCGGATTTAGGTTCAACCAAATTTTCCCAGGCCAAAATACCGCGCTGCTTGTCAACATCGGTCTCATTTGGTTTATCACTGCCTTTCTTGATTTTAACAACAATGTCTTCGTGAGTGGCATAGGGTAATTGGTCCTTGACTATGATATTGATCGGAAAATCATGAAGATTGGATGTCGTTGTGACATATTCTCGTTCTTCTACATTAACTGAGGAAATAAAGCCGCTTTCACCTTTTTTATCGGTCACCTGTACGCGTTCAACCTTGACAAAATCATCCCGTCCAAATCCTAACGAAAATTCCTGCCCCGGATTTAGTAGCGGCAATTGTGTCTTTCCCAAAAACACCTGATCTCTGGACAAGGTGACCTGCCCTGGCAACCATGGCGATTTGCTCTCAAGTTTGAATTGCGCCGTCAGATAAGCAGTTGGATCAAGTCGCGGTATAGTATGAGCTGCAATTTTTGCGGGGAATGATTTTGTACCAATTACCACGTTTTTTGCCGCACCGGCATTCTTGACACTGACCAACCCGGAGATCTTGTACTCGACCAGAAAGCCGGAAACCTCTTCCGCAACAGCTTTAAAGAGTGCCGGCCTTTTTTTCACCAGGGCCCTTGCCACCCGATTTGACGAATCTTCCAGGGGTGCTTCTGCCAACATCTGCTCCATTACCACCGGGCTTTCTCTTTTTTTCCTGCTTTTTGACAAAAACTGCTCATATTCGCTCAGGATATAAGGTGACAGTTTGGGCGCCTGAGTATTGCCTTTTGGCCGTGCAGTAGAAAGTGTCAGGGAAATATTGTCCCATATCTCGCTAGTAGATTGACGAACACTGGCTCTGCGGACAATTTTAACTTTGCTGTCCTTGCCAGTATCGCCCAACAATAGCTTGGCATCATAATGCGGGGACCAACCCGCTTCATTAATGTTGTAGATCACACGAAAAGCCGCTGGTGCGGTCTCACCAGAAGCAACATTGATGGCAACCTGGGTAATCATTTTCTGTTTAGGCGCCAGTTGATCCAGCTGACGATGCAAGTCTTCAATTTTTTTTGCCAGTTCACGCTGACTAATTCTGGCTTTTTCACTTATGCTGGAAAATGCCGCGAATTGCTCCCCGGTCAAAGTCAGCAGAGATTTCAATTCTTGAGTGCTTATAACTAACGATGTTGTCTCATTTTGTGGTGATGGCGCAATCGCCTTGCTGGCCAGTTTCTGCAGCATCGCACGTTGCGTATTTGCATTTCTAATCTCAATACCAAGCGCTGAGATTTCATCATTTAGTGCTTCAATCTCATCTTCAATTTGTTGACGTTCATCAGATCGATCCTTGCCGGAGGTATAAACCTGGCGTACATCCACGGAGCCAATTTCAAGCTGTTCGCCGGAGCTTCCTGCTACCCGAACAGAATTTGCCACAATTTGACCTGGCAAGTCCTCAATTAGAATAATATGCTCACCAGCCCCGATTTCGCCCGTGGCCACCCGGGTTACCTGGGCACCTCGCGGATATACAGTCACTTCGCTCAATTTCGAACTCAAGTTCAATTCGTCAGCCCAGGCCGACGAGAAAAATGTTGAACACAACAGGGCGGCGGCAAAGATAGGTTTCATGATCTGTCATTCCTGATTAAATACGGGTTAAGATAAATTTGGCCCAATAATAGTCGGGGCCTGGTAGAATTGCGGGACCAGAATAAATTGCCGAACCTGAGATAATTACAATGTCTTGCAGTTTATCCAACATGCTCCCATTTGAATAGGCGGCCTATTTGGAAAAATTAAGACCAAATCTGTTTAAAAATGTAATATTTATCACGACCAAAATATCAGACATTTCGCAATTAACATCTGTGTGCATCATATCTTGGAGATGTAAGCTGGCCAGATGTCAAATATAACGAATGAGCCAGTAAATGACCCTACCTGCCCAATTGCCAATCACATTGATTACCGGTTATCACGCCCGTATCCATTATAATGCCGGGAGCAAATCCAGGGCACAGGCGCTGAGCAGCATTATTGAAGAGAAATTTGGCGAAGCTGAGTTTGGTCGTTGGCACGACCGCCCGGTTGGCCCACATCCCGATTGGGTTCAGCAAATCTCATTTGCTCCTGAATTGTTTGACCAAACCATTCCTTTCCGTGTCTTGAACAGGAATGGATTGATAATATTCACACATCCCAATACCGATGATCCCCCGCATGATCACCGTGATGGGGCGATCTGGATGGGTGATACCCGGCCCTTAAACCTGAAAACATTGAAAAAATTCATCAAATGATATCTACGCGCACATCAATTCCACACTTCATGCATAAGTGTGCACAGCAATTATTTTGGTTTCCCGACAACCTCCTGACAAAAAGTTGTCAGGAGCACCTGGTCCCGCTCTTCCAAAAGTCACATAATCGGTCCATAAATTGATCATGGCAACAGATTCTAAAAAGCTCTCCGGATTTGAAGAAGTCCCCCAATCCCCTTTAAGCGGAGAACCGCTTTCAGCCAACATTTCCGGCTGGGTTGATGAAGTGAGTGAGGCAGCTGATAGTCCTGAAGTATCCAAAGAAAAGGAAAAAACAAAACCCAAATATAAGGGATCAAAAAGAGGTGCAGATGGCAATGCTTCACCGGCAGAACGCGCCGCTGGCGGTCTGATGCCGATTGCCGGTCTGGATGTCAGCATTGAAGAAGCTGAAAAAATACTGGCGAAACAAAAAATAATCACCGCTGACAAACCAAAAGGCAAGAAGCGCGCAAAAGCCGGCAAGGAAGACAATTCCATACCGGCGCCATTTGGCTATGACGGTGAAAAACTTTCCGGTGTGACCGCTACAGTGGATGCGTTATCAAGATTAATATCGGAAGGAAATCCGCTCATCAAAAATGGTGAACAATGGATTCCCCATCGACCCGCAAGGCCGGAAAAATCTGAAGGGGGTATATCCATTGCCGTGGAATCACCTTTTGAGCCGAAAGGTGATCAGCCGACAGCAATACGTGATCTGCTCGAAGGTCTGGGGGTCACATCACAAAACATCGTAACGTCGGTTGAAGATGAAGACGGTGAGCAAACCCAGGTTCTGCTTGGCGTTACCGGTTCGGGCAAGACTTTCACCATGGCAAAGGTGATCGAAGCAACCCAGCGCCCTGCCCTGATTTTGGCACCCAATAAAACACTGGCGGCACAATTGTATGGAGAAATGAAAAATTTCTTCCCGGACAATGCCGTCGAGTACTTTGTTTCTTACTACGATTATTACCAGCCGGAAGCCTATGTTCCGCGCTCCGATACGTTTATCGAAAAAGAAAGTTCAGTCAATGAGCAAATCGATCGTATGCGCCATTCTGCCACCCGCTCATTGCTGGAACGCGATGATGTAATTATTGTCGCATCCGTATCTTGCATCTATGGCATCGGTTCAGTTGAAACCTACACGGCGATGACCTTCCAGATGAAAATTGGCGATACCCTGGATCAGCGTGCATTGCTGGCCGACTTGGTGGCCCAGCAATATAAGCGTAATGATCAGGCATTCACTCGCGGCACTTTTCGGGTGCGTGGTGATACCATAGAAATATTCCCCGCTCACCTGGAGGACAGCGCCTGGCGTATCAGTCTGTTTGGCGATGAAATCGATTCTATCACTGAGTTTGATCCATTGACCGGGCAGAAAACCGGCGATCTGCAATCGGTCAAAATATATGCCAATTCACACTATGTAACCCCGCGCCCGACGCTTAATCAGGCGATGAAATCAATCAAGGAAGAAATGCGCCTCCGTCTCATTGAGCTAAATAATGCCGGGCGACTTCTGGAATCACAAAGATTGGAACAACGCACACGCTTCGATCTGGAAATGATGGAAGCAACCGGTTCCTGCGCCGGGATTGAAAATTATTCCCGCTATCTGACCGGCAGGAAACCTGGTGAACCGCCACCCACCCTGTTTGAGTATATTCCCGAAAACGCACTTGTTTTTGTTGATGAGAGTCATGTCACGATACCCCAGATTGGCGGCATGTATCGCGGTGACTTCCGCCGCAAAGCCACTTTGGCTGAATACGGATTCCGTCTTCCCAGTTGCATGGATAACCGTCCGTTGCGCTTTGAAGAATGGGATATGATGCGTCCCAATACAATCTGCGTATCGGCCACCCCTGGCGGTTGGGAGATGGAACAATCTGGTGGTGTGTTTGCAGAGCAGGTCATTCGCCCAACCGGATTGATTGATCCTCCAGTCGAAATCAGGCCAGCTAAAACCCAGGTCGATGATGTAATGGGTGAAATTCGCGAAGTCAGTGCAAATGGTTACCGTACACTCATTACCACTCTAACCAAGCGCATGGCTGAGGATCTCACCGAATATTTACATGAAAACGGCGTCAAGGTGCGTTACATGCATTCCGACATTGATACACTAGAACGCATTGAAATCATTCGTGATTTGCGCCTGGGAACTTTTGACGTTCTAATTGGAATCAACTTGCTGCGTGAAGGCCTGGATATCCCTGAATGCGCTTTGGTTGCTATTCTTGATGCAGACAAGGAGGGATTTCTTCGTTCAGAAACCAGTCTCGTTCAAACCATTGGCCGGGCGGCAAGAAATGTCGATGGACGGGTTATTCTATACGCTGACAAAATCACCGGTTCGATGCAGCGCGCCATGGCAGAAACCGATCGTCGACGTGAGAAACAGGAAGAATACAACACCAAAAACGGCATCACGCCGCAAAGTATCAAAAAAGATATCGGTGATATTCTCAAAAGTGTTTACGAGCAAGACCATGTCACCGCAGACATATCCGGATTTGCCGAAGGTGGTGCACTGGTTGGCAATAATCTTGCTGCTCATCTGGAAGATCTTGAAAAGCAAATGCGCGATGCGGCAACCGATCTTGATTTTGAAACCGCCGCCAGATTGCGCGATGAAATCAAGCGTCTCCAGGAAACCGAACTGTTGATTGCAAATGATCCGCTGGCCCGAAATACCGGTATTGAAAATACCAGAGACAAACGCCGCAAAGCAGCTTCACGTGGCGGCAAACAAACAGCCAAGTCCGGTGATCCTGGTGAAAACAAACTGTTTCGCAAAAACAGACTGGATGAAATGACCGTGGGACGAACGGAAAAACCAAAACCAAAGCCCCGTGGGCGCAGTAAAACCGGCAGACCGGGGATGTGACATGAATAAAAATTCCACCGCTTTATAACCTGCCACCATAAATAGTAGCCTAAAGCCTATGGCCTTTGATAACACAGACACAACTCTGCGTGATCAACAGTGTTTTTGCTTGAAAAACACCTCCGGTCCCCATTTCTTAAAGAGGGGTGACAATTTATGGTCGAAATTATGGAGCACCCAATGTTGGGCTTGTCAAGATTACCCAAGACGACCGCGATATGTTGCGCAATAGCCATCTCGAGTCTGTTTTCATTTGCGCCACCTGCTTTCGCCATTAAGGGCGATCAGGGAAGATACGCTACCTGCCAACAGTTAAAAACCAGTAATTCACTAGACCGTTTCTTGTTTACACGGAAGCATTTGGTACAGAAGATTCAACTTTTTCGATTTACGAACACTCACGTTCATTTCACACAAGAGCCTGCTTCAGCAATGAACGAGCCTGTCGTACCTGGGTAAAACGAATTTGGTGGGAAATTCCGACTATGGAAGAATTACGCACGGCTTATTGCAAACGTATCTGATTATAGGAATTGGGCAGAAATTATACTGTCGAATCAACAAATTTGCCAACTTGTTCTTGCATTTCTAAGTAAAATGCCGCATTGTCTCGCCCGTTCGGGCATTTTGCGAACATGAAGAAGACTGGAATACAAAAAGACTGAATTGGTTTTATACCCTTGCAAAACGGAACAAGAAATCCGCGGCGGGTTCCTTTCATCGACATTCAAAGTATGCCCACCCGTGGATTCGTCCACGGATGAGAGCGGATTTATTCCGCAAATTAAGTAAAATCCGACATTAGTCGGGATGAAAGGACTACCCCAATGGCCATGACAGGCACCGTAAAATTCTTCAACATGGATAAGGGCTTCGGCTTCATTACTCCTGATGAGGGAAGCAAAGATATTTTCGTTCACATTTCAGCTGTACAGGATTCTGGCCTGACATCTTTGAGCGAAAATCAGAAAGTTTCGTTTGAAACTGAAGCTGACAAGCGCGGTAAAGGTGACAAAGCAGTAAATCTGTCAGCAATTGACTAACATCTGCCTGTTGCAAAATTTGAGATTAGCCGAGCCTTGATGGTTCGGCTTTTTGCGTTTTAGCCTGTTTTTTTAGCGCGCAGGCAAATTTTGGTATCTCCGGTTTTGAATTTAATCCCCTTGCCATCGAAATGCATCTCCATGCGCGATGACGCGTCCAATCGATGGCAGTGTAAAATGGCTACCTATAACCCTACACCCGGTTTCTGATGCTTCCTCCAGCAATTTTCGCCGTGATTTAGCCGCCATTTCACCATCCACATCATACTTGAACACCCATTCAGGATGCCAGCATTGCACAGTTGAGTGCAAAGCATCACCCGTGATTATCGCCTCAACAGGTCCACTCTTGAGTAGTATTGAAACATGGCCTGGAGTATGGCCCGGAGTGGGAACCAACGTCACATTGTCGCCAAGCATATGTCCCGAAGAGACCAACTCAGCCTGCCCGGCTTCGATCACCGGTAGTACACTTTCGACATACGCTTCCCCCGGACCCTGACGAAAAAACACTTCATCGGCAGCCGGCATCAAATAGCGCGCATTTGGAAATGTCGGGACCCAGCGCCCATCATCCAGTTTTGTATTCCAGCCAATATGGTCCGTGTGAAGATGCGTACAAAGAACATAATCGATATCCTCAGGCCCAGCCCCGGCAGCTGTCAGCGCAGCCATAAACCGATTGCCAGAGCGCTGATGCCAGTTCGGATTTCCTGGTACTGTTTTGTCATTACCAACACAACTGTCAACAAGAATTGTATGCGAAGGAGTTTTAACAAGAAAACCCTGGACCGGCAGGATCAGCCGGCCTGTAGTCTGGCATAATTGACCATCAACAAGCGAATTCATGATATCGCCAACATCCGGCCCGGCGGTAGGAAAAAGTTCCGCCGGCATCAAAAACGGGCCATTTATTTCCAATATACGCCAGACTTCAATTTCACCAACCCGACAAAGCATGGTCATGTCTCCCTAATTTGCTCGCCACGCACCCAAGAATATGTTTCCGGTTTTTCATGGCAGAAGGATTCGCACTAACCCCCATCATCATTCACTCCACGAAACGCCTTGGCCACTACCCGTAAACGAGTCATGCGATCATACATTGTGTTGCGCGGAATGCCCAAGCGTTTCGCAGCCATGTTTACTTTTCCATCTTCCAAAATGAGTGCGTATTCAATAATCTGGCGTTCATGATTCTCCATTTGTTCTTCGAAGGTACCACTACCGGTTTCTTTTTGCCTGGCATCTATTTCTTCGCGGTAGGAGCGATTTTGTAGAACAAGATTTCGATGATCCAGCGCCCGGCGAAGTGTTTCCACAAGCCTGTCCGGATCGCAGGGTTTTTCAAGATAGTCATACGCACCTTCTTTCATCGCTTTCATCGCTGTGGGAACATCCGAATATCCAGTCAACAAAATAACCGGAAGGTCAGGATCGCGGGATTGGACGAAACGCAACACATCAAACCCGTCATAATCCGGCATTTTTATATCCGAAAGTATCACTCCCTTAAAATTGGATCGGATGGGCCGTCTGGCCTGGGTAAAATTACCGGTGGAAATAGGTTCCAAATCATCCAGTTCCAAAGATTGCACTACAGAAGCACGCAATGCGGCATCGTCTTCGATTATCAGAACTTTACTGATCATGTTGCCTCCTTTGCGATAGGAAGAATCATAGTGAATTCGGCACCCTTTTTGATATTTTGACAGGTCAATTGCCCACCAAAACCTGAAACAAGACCAAAGGAAAGTGCAAGTCCCATACCCAGCCCCTTGGAGGAGCCCAACTCTTTGGTGGTATAGAAAGGTTCGAATACGCGTTCAGGGTCCTTGATACCTGTCCCCGTGTCTTGAACAGAAAGCACAATCTGCTCACCCTTTTCTTCCATAACTACGCTAAGCACTTTCTCTTTGGCCGTTTGCATTGCATCCATCGCATTAGACACCAGATTCAACACGACCTGTTCCAGCCTGACTTTACCTGCCATTACGAAGATTGACTGGTCAGGCAATTGGACATGGACAGTAACACCAGCAGAATCCGTTTCCTTCTTCAACAGTTCCAGCGCGCGACCGGTTACATGCACGACATCGACGCGATCAGTGGGTGTGTGTTCCTGCCTCGCAAAGGCACGAAGATTGCCAATGATACGGGTGATTCTGAAAATCTGATCGCCAATGAGTGTAAAATTTTCAACCGCTTCAGATGCACGCGAGCGGTCCATAAAACGTTTGCCATTTTCCGCAAAATTTAGAATCGCGGCTAGCGGCTGATTTAACTCATGGCTTATTCCGGCTGAAAAACGACCAAGTGCGGCAAGATTGGATGCTTCAACCAGTTCATCTTGAGCAGCACGCAGTTCAGCCGTTCGTTCTTCAACCCTTTGTTCGAGCGTGGCAGATTGGTGAGATTCCAACGCCAGTCTATGGCGTTGTTGAACAAAAATTGCGCAAATGAGAGCAAGTGCGACAAGCAAAGCTATCGCCAACCCGGCTCTGAGTAATGCGGTGGCTCTGGCTTTACCGGTATCAAGAAGGATTAATCCCGTCATCTCCAGTTGAGGAATATCGGAATTAATAATCTGAACTTCGCCGACAATTCCATTGGGTGGAGTAAAGCTCCACAGTGTTGTCCCTGCCACATACCCAGATGACTTGATGGGAAAAGCAGAAACTTCCCGATTATCAGCTTTTGCCAACAGCAAAAGACCCGGGCGATTGGAAGACATTGAGATTTTTTTTGTGTCGAAAAAAACCACAGGTTCCGGAGTGACAGGCCATTCAAATTCAAGCGCAGCCAGGTTTGCAGATATTACAACGACCCCTTCGACGGCAGATTTCAGGTCGATGATGCCGCGGCTGAACCGGACCAGCCGCTGCCCATTCTCCAACTCAACCGCATATCCAAGGCGTCCGTTCATTGCAGCCTGAGTAAGGTTTCTGGTGTAAACATAACCAGAACGATTCGCTGTTGAGGAAGCAATTACCTGGCCGCTTGTGTTAATTAAGTCCACTTTCCACGAACCATAGGTCAAGCTTAATAAGGACAAATCCGAATTGACGTCAGCTAAGGTAGAGGAACTTAAGGCAGCCGCTATTTTTGGATCTTTGGCAATGATATTGACCAGCGCGCGATAGACATCCAACTGTCCCCTGAGACGGTTGGTTGTTTCTGACAAACGCAGCTGGCCCGCTTCTTTGTCACCGGAGAGTGCCGTTGCAAGCGCATCGAAATAGCCCCACGTGGTTAAAAAAAAAGAAAAAATAACATACAGGCCGAAGATTATAGACAGGCGTTGTTTCACAGGTCCCAGGCTTTCATTTCACTAGCTTCATGCATAGAGTTTTTAACAGGGAATTGGCAAGAGAAATGTCCGGGATTTCGGACTTTTTGCTAAAACTAAATTATCAGTCGGATAAGTTATTGTTTTTGTAGAGTATATTTTTTTATCACTAAAGGGTTGTATAAATTCTTCACGTCAGCCCTTGTAACTGTATTCGGCGCAAGAGGATGCCGAGAAACGGGAGATAATCTATGAAATACATTCTCAAAGCCGCATGCATTGCGGCTCTTATAACGATGCCATCCGTTGCAGTGGCTGCCTGTGATGATGACGAAATCGTTGTCAAATTCAGCCATGTGACCAACACAGACAAGCACCCAAAAGGGATCGCAGCCACTTTGCTTGAAAAGCGCGTGAATGAAGAAATGAACGGCAAAATGTGCATTGAGGTCTTTCCTAACTCCACACTCTACAACGACAACAAGGTGCTGGAAGCTATGTTGCAGGGTGATGTTCAGTTAGCTGCTCCGTCACTTTCGAAATTTGAAAAATTCACCAAAAAATTTCGCATTTTTGACCTGCCATTTATGTTTAAAAACATTGATGCAGTTGAAGCGTTTCAAGCTTCTGACGCAGGACTGAAGATGCTCAAAAGTATGCACAGACGCGGCCTTCAGGGTCTAGCCTACTGGCACAATGGCATGAAGCAAATGTCAGCCAATAAGCCATTGATCTCGCCAGCAGATGCAAACGGATTGAAGTTTCGCGTCCAGTCTTCAGACGTTCTTGTCGCCCAGATGGAAGCAATCGGTGGCAGTCCGCAGAAAATGGCCTTCTCCGAAGTTTATGGCGCTTTACAACAGGGTGTAGTTGATGGTCAGGAAAACACCTGGTCAAATATCTACGGCAAAAAATTCTTCGAAGTTCAGGATGGTATTACTCAAACCGACCATGGCATCATTGATTATTTACTCGTGACATCCGTCGACTGGCTTGATGGCCTTCCTTCAGATGTGCGTGATCAGTTCTTGAAAATTGTTGCAGAAGTCACAGCGACCCGCAACAAGGAATCGACCAGGCTCAATGAGACAGCCAAACAGTCTGTTGTTGATGCAGGCGGCAAAGTTCGCGCACTCACCCCAGAACAACGGAAAGTCTGGGTCGATGTCATGAAGCCCGTATGGAACAAATTTGCAGGTGATGTTGGCCAGGAAAACATCGACGCCGCTCAAAAAATCAACATGATGACTAATTGATCTGAATGTAATATTAAGCAGATTACGGGCACCGGGTTATGTTCGGTGCCCTTCCAATAAAAAGGGATGGGTAGGATGAAGTCCAGCATAGCAGGCAGTCGGTTTAATCGGATCGAAGAAGCAACTATTGCAATCATCCTTGGTCTCATGACTATCATGACATTTGCAAATGTCGCCGCTCGTTACTTGTTTAATTCAAACATTTTCTACGCCCTTGAGCTAACAGTATTTTTATTTGCCTGGCTTGTTCTTTTAGGAGCCAGTTACGCGGTAAAAAATACTCTGCACATTGGCGTCGATGCGGCCATCAATTTGGCTCCTCGAGAAATCAAACGTTTCCTGGGTCTTTTTGTTGTCGGCGTCTGTCTGATTTATTCTCTTTTGTTACTTAAAGGGGCATGGGACTACTGGGCACCTTATGCCAACTTACCCCCGACTGAGGGACGATGGTTTCCAACAGGCTTTGCAGAAAAATTTCGCGAGCGAGGCTGGTACGAAACTCAAGATATCCCTGTTCCATTCTTTATGCGTTGGCTGGAAGACGTATTCAATGAAGGGGAAGCTTACGAAAAAATGCCTAAAGTTATTCCCTATTTAGTTCTGCCAGTCTCAATGGCGCTGCTAGTCTGGCGCTTTTTCCAGACAGGTATTCGGATTTGGCACAGGCAGCAGGAATCACTGATTGTCAGCCATGAGGCAGAAGATGAAGTCGCAGAAGCAGCAGCCAAGCTGAGGGAACAAGACTAATGGACGTACTTCTCCTTTTCACATTGATCATTGCCCTGATGTTACTGGGTGTGCCCATTGCGGTTTCCCTGGGACTTCCCTCAATCCTGTTTCTACTGTTGTTTTCAGATAGCTCACTAGCCTCAGTTGCCCAGACTTTGTTTGAGGCATTTGAGGGACACTCAACCTTACTCGCTATTCCTTTCTTCATCCTGGCATCCAGCTTCATGTCTACCGGTGGGGTTGCACAACGCATCATCCGGTTTTCAATCGCACTCGTCGGGCATTTGCGTGGCGGTCTGGCCATTGCCGGCGTACTGGCATGTATGATTTTTGCGGCTCTGTCGGGTTCTTCACCTGCGACAGTGGTAGCCATTGGTTCAATTGTCATCGCCGCGATGCGGCAGGCAGGTTATACCAAAGACTTCGCTGCCGGGGTAATTGCAAATGCTGGCACACTAGGCATTCTGATACCACCTTCTATTGTAATGGTTGTATATGCAGCAGCTGTAGAAGTTTCTGTAGGCCGCATGTTTTTGGCGGGGGTAATTCCGGGATTACTTGCCGGAACCATGTTGATGATCGGTATTTATGCAATGGCACGGATCAAGAAAATGCCTGCTGGCGATTTTAAAGGTTTTGGAGAAGTCTGGGACAGCTTTAAAGATGCCGTGTGGGGCCTTCTTTTGATCGTTATCATTATGGTCGGCATCTATGGCATCCCCGGCATTACCGGTGCCATATTTACACCGACAGAGGCAGCGGCAGTGGCTTCAATCTATGCCTTTTTTGTGGCGACTTTTGTTTATCGTGATATGGGACCATTGTCGGATGGTGGTTCCCTGCTGACTAAACCACAAACATTAATCACCGCCCTGTGGCATGAAGATACCATCCACACGCTACGCGATGCCGGTAAACTTATCATCGCACTTATGTTTGTGATCGCGAATGCGCTCCTTCTGAAACATGTAATTACGGATGAGCAAGTTCCTCAGAAGATCACTGAAATCATGCTGGCATATGGCTTTGGCCCGATCATGTTTCTGGTTATCGTCAATGTCATCCTTCTGATTGGTGGTCAGTTCATGGAGCCGAGCGGATTACTGGTTATTGTCGCACCGCTGGTTTTTCCAATAGCCATAGAACTGGGAATTGATCCAATTCACCTGGGCATCATTATGGTGGTGAATATGGAAATAGGCATGATCACTCCACCTGTGGGGCTCAATCTCTTTGTGACGGCGGGCGTTGCCAACATGTCGATGATGGGTGTGGTCAGAGCTGCGTTGCCATTTTTGGCAATCATGTTCGTATTTCTGCTCCTCATCACCTATATTCCCTGGATATCAACCGTGCTGCCAAACGCAATCATGGGACCCGAGGTCATAACGAAATAGCCAGTACAAATATTACAAATCGGGAGAAGATTTCTGGCGTGATAAACAGGCCATTGATTGCCTGAATACGCCAGAACTCAATTTCACCAATTCGACAAAGCATGGTCATGTCTTACCAGTTTTGAGTGTGCTGGATTCAATGAACTGATAATCCACTGATGATCGAAATGCATGTAATGTTTCTTGATCACTGTCATGCCCTTGCACGATCGCGAAGATTACCACGCCAATTTCATGTTTCAAATTCAATTCGAATAACCCCCCTCTAACTGGCTTACGCCAATGGCAAAAGCATATAATTTTTGCCCCGCCTTCTTGATGGAGTGAAAGACAAAACCTAAAAAGCATATACAGAAGTAGAATGGACCACTAAATCTCCGGAGCCTTCAAAAACGATGCGCGTTTCCTCGTAGGCGGTATTCTTGCGCATTTTCAATATCATAGCCTCAATGATTAGATCGTCACGAATGGCAGCACGTAAAAATTGGTTGTTCTGGCTAGCTGTGCCTCCACCTTTGCGTGGGAATGTCAGCATTGCCAGCGACATCACCGTGTCAATTGCTGACATTGTCGCCTGCCCGCACATGCCGCCAGTAAATAGCTGCTGGTCAAGGTCTTGACGAAGCCGCGCTTTCATGCGGCCTTCCTCCACCTCGAGAATCTCCAGGCCATGTGCCCTGACCCACGAAGCGATACCAACTGTAAGGACTTCTTCGACATTATCCATCGTACATGGGAGAATTCGGTCCATTTCGGCGACGGCTTGTCCTGTTGTCCAGAGCACTTTTCTGGCATACAAGTTTTCCCACCACCACGTGTCCGAGGCCATCACATCAATTCTGATAATTGCGTAGAAGAGTACAAAAATCGTTTAAAATCTGGGACGGTTGTTGCACATGTCAAAGGACAGGCCAGAGCCCAAAGCGGTCAATTTAAAATCCAATGACAGGCCGTATGATCATCAGCCACAACAGTATGATTATTGCGGCGAATGCGGGAATACCACAGGCAAACCATATGCGGTACAATCGTTTATACCGCGCAGTCAGCGGCACGCCTGCACCTGCCGAGGCAATAGCTTCATCGCGCATCTTGATTTGGATGGCAATCACTGGCAGCCAAAAAACACCTATAAACACATAGAGTGCCAAAGACAGGACGATCCACGGTTCTCTCAGGCTCCAACCCAGGTTCCATGCCAGCGCAATGCCGGTAATGGGTTGTGCTATTGCTGCTGTGGCCGTGAATAACATATCGGCTATCACTACAACGGACGCGGTATGTGCAACGCTCGCCGGATCTGCAGTACGGTTTGCCATCAGCATAAAGAATGCAATTCCCGTGCCTGTGCCAATCAGGACACATGCTCCTATGACGTGCAATAGGCGAACAATGTCAAATAATTCCATTAACGGGGTTCCAATGCGACGCGGGTCACGAGAGCCAATATTATTCCTGGGATTACTTTAATCAATGGACCCAATGGATCAATCCAAAGCCAGGGCACGAACAAAGTGGATGCGACCAGGTAGAATATGCTCACACCGATTGCAGCCCAACACGCAAAATGAGCAAACCTACGCAATGCAAATGCGCCTGCAATGGCGATATCAACGAGTGCCCAGAAAGCAACGCCGGCAACGGCAAGGGTGCGAGGCCAACCCACCCTCTCCAGGGTAATCGCCGCTTCGTTTATCTGCGCAAGACCAATCACCCCGGAAGCCAGCCAAAACAAACTCAATATAACTATCATAATTGGTGTCAGCAACGCCATTCTTGCAAAAAGCCGGTCTTCGGCGCGCGCTGGCATGTTTGCCAACGTTTGTGACATTGTCGAAAACGGCGCGATTCCAAAGGGAGTAAGGTCGGCTGGTTTACCCTTAACCCCTTCACTCAGAACTTTAAACGCGGTTGTTCGTAGCGGCGAACGCCAACCCAATAGTGATAATGCGTCGGCCAGTTTGCAGACTGCCATGGCGCCAATTGCCGGAATTACAAATTCTCGTCGTGCGGTGCCAAACCCCAACCAGTTTCGCACCATCGCAACGACTTCGCGAAGCGGATGCGGCTCCGCTTCAACCAGATCAGCTTCGTATCCATCGGGAATTCTACCGTCAATTGCAGCGCTCACCACATTTGCCAAATCGTCAAGCGATACCGCTTGGATTAACGCCTGGGGCATGGCAATTGGCTGAACCAAAGGAACAGCTGCCAGCATGCGCAACATGGCGGTTCCCCCGTAAGCACTGGATGCGAGCACAAGCCCTGGGCGAAAAATATTATATTGAGCGCCAGAAGACCTGATGGCTGCATCGCCACGCGCTTTCGATGAAAGAAATGCCGTTGAAGCATCCAGACACGCCCCTACGGCTGAAATATTGATAAGCCTTACATCCGCCGCCGAGCAGGCTGAAGCTAAAGCAGACACACAATGGTTATGCACGGCCTCCAGATCATCATCTGGCCCCTCTTGCAGCGCACCAGAACAATTGACGACCACTGATACCTGGCGAAGTATCGGGTTCCAGCTGTCCGCCTCACAAAGCGTGCTCATATCTTTGATAATCCAGGGAATATCGGGTAGCACCCTTTTGGCCGTACCGCCACTGCGACCAAGACCCGTCACCTGATGCCCATCTGCCAAAAGTCGTTTGACGATCCCGTAGCCAATTAACCCATACGCACCGATAATCAGGATATTCTCCGCGCATTCAGGCAAAGTGCCAGAGTTGTTCATTCGTTGCTTTCGGTTGGCGTTTCAGGGTTCTTCGCATGAATAAAGAAAGAGCGCCCAATTGATACCGAAACATCCGCGAAATTGGAACCCGTATCAATGGCGATCTCAAAGGCAACCTCAACGGCTACCCAAAGGCAACATTGTCCACTCAACCAACATTAGTAAACGGGCTGCGGGCGCACCCACCCCTTCCACAATGGACGTTATCAAACCCTGAACCATTGATCTCAAACACACATAAACCTGATAAATGGCCCAATTTACAGGATTACAATTATTATAGACAAAAGCCGGTCTCGGTTTAAAACAAACCTCACAAATCAACCACCAATTCCCCATCAGGCTGCGCAGCGCGTGACTGGCAAAGAATGATAGAGGATTTTCTTTGGGCGTTCGACAATACAAAATCACGGTGCTCGACATCACCTGAAACCAGTTCGCATTTACAAACACCGCATAGCCCATCAGAACATTTGACATCAATTTGAATGCCATTTTCGGTCAAAACATCCGTTGCAGATTTGTCCGCCGGTATATTCAATTCCTTACCTCCAGTACCAAGTATCAGTTTGAACGGGTGATTTTCATATTCCGGCAATTCGGGAACATTGAAATATTCAATGTGCCGTTCTTCCTCACAAAATCCCTGACGCTCGGCGGCTTCCATGACGCTTTGCATATATCGCTCCGGTCCACATGTATAAACATGGGTTTTCGATTGATAAGAACTCAAAACTTTGTCCAGATCCACACGGCTACCCTCATCGCTAAAGTGCAGATGAACATGTTCTGCCCAGGCAAATCGTTGCAGGTCATTGACGTAACCCGCTGTTGATCGCGAAGAACAGGAGTAATGCATAACGAAATCCGAACCAATTTCGTGCAAACGGTGAGCCATTGCAATCATCGGCGTAATGCCGATCCCGCCCCCCATCAAGAAGGTTTTATTTGCACTTTCATCAAGGTTGAAATGATTGATCGGCCTGGAAATGAATATTTTCCGTCCCTTGTCAAAAATGAGATGCAATAGCTTCGACCCGCCACGCCCTTCATCTTCGCGCAATACTCCTATCTGATATTTCTGTCTGTCCGAGGGATCACCCGACATTGAATATTGGCGCAGAAATTCAGGCGCAACCACGATATCCAGATGGGCTCCGGCTTCCCAGATTGGTAAGGGTGATCCATCGATCGATGCGAATTCGTATTTCGTCACACCTTCTGCCATCTCTTCGACATGAGTGATCTCAACACGAATTACCGGGCTGTCACCTTCAATGGTGTATTCGTGCGTCAAACCAGCCAGATCACCGCGGGACAAGCGAACTTCATACTGATCGGCTGTAATCATCGCCTGATAGGCTTCAATTCCTTTTTCACGGTCCATTGGAAAAGGAAAAGGCCAGGGATGGGGTGCCAGGTTGGCTGGATAGACAGCAAGGGTCTGGTCTTCATATTTCAAGTCCAGGTCTTTTTGCAGTTCGCGTTCATTGACCTTGTGTTTTGTATGCCGGTATCCGCCATCTTCTTCAATTTCAATATCCCACCACCATTTTTTCACCAGATTGCGTTCACCATTGCCAACTGCATCATCAAGTTTTACCAGCACCGGCGCTGCCTTTGGGAAGTTCATCGCTGCCCATCTGAACGGTTTTTCGACAAAAATACCTTCAAGATTCCATGGGCAGGTTTTCATGCAGCGTCCACACATTGCCCCACCCTCATTTGTGACCCGATAGGTTGTGCATTTCTGGCTGTCCGATTTCCAGATTTCATAGCCGTTGAACATCAGTTTTGGGCCAGCAGTAATTGCCCCCGACGGGCATTCGCGGGCGCATTTATTGCAGTTTTCACAAAACTGCTGCAAACCAAACGAAATCGGCCTGTCATGAACCATCGGCATGGTTGTCGTGACAACGCCTGATTTAAGCCGGGGGCCCAAAAACGGATTGAGAATAACCTCACCGATCCGGCTGACTTCACCCAAACCCGAAAGCAGTAACAATGGCGGTTGCAAAACTTCGCCATCCATCACCGTATGGGCTTTTGCCTCAAATCCCAGATTTCGAATTTGTTTGGCGACAATGCTGCCTAAAACTGCAAATCGCAGATAAGCCCGCATTGATTGTGATACGGCAATCCAGTCATCTCCTGAAGCACCTTCCATCGTCTCATAACCCTGATCAATGACCATAGAAATTGCCTGATCATGGGGCGGCTCAATGGCTTCACCGGTCGCATCGTGAGAATACCATGTCCATTCGGGGCAGCGTGAAATTCCAACGGCATCAACCCCAAGAAAGTACGACATCGCCTTGATATTTTCAGCGTTTATCTGAGAGTCTCTGGCAACATCAGATATTGTTTTATTTTTCACACCATCCTGCAGCAATACAAACGCACCAAGGGCTCTTCGTTGTGCCATCGAAGGTGCCGACTTTCGTGCATAGTGGCCGTTTCGCGCGCACTGTTGCGTTTTTGGTCCCAAATCTCCAAACAGAGATCGAGCAAACATATCGGTGCGTTTAGGTACGCGCGGTACGCGTTCTTCATCAATGAATGTTGTGGGTTGATCAACGCGTTTCAGCGTTTCAAACGGATGTGCGCCATCTACATAACGACGCCTGGTGTATGGATCAATATTGCCAGCGCTTTTCGCGGTGCCAAATCCTGTCTTCCATGCAATTCCGTGTGTTTTGCTTTTTGGCTGATCAGCAAGCGGCAGCAAAGGCAGATCGTGAGCGAATTCAAATTCGGTAGTAACCACCGCGATAGAAAAACGCTCTCCCAGATACGGGTTCACAAGGATACCATTTTCGACTGTTGCCAATCCTGCAGCAGCGGCCAGATGATTGAGATTGACATCGGAAGTTGAATGACTGTGCGCACGCGCCTCATATCCAAGCAAACGGATGTATTGCGCCAGCACAACTGCCGCTTCCATCGCCCTCAAGGCTGATCTGTGATGACCCGCATCCTCAAGCCACTGTGTCCCGGGTTCATCGTGCCTTACGTCACGCGGTTGTTCCATTAATAATACAAGGGCGTGTTTGTGGCTGGAAATATCCTTTGGCGGCGCGTTCATCGCGTCGCGCAAATCAGCCATTATCACATCAATTCCAGAAGCCATGGTTTTGGTTTGTGAGGTTCTTAATTTCTCCGCCAGCCGATCAATATCAGGGTTGCGTACCGGTTTGTCCAGTATCATTGTTTCTTCAAGCGCACAGGTTGCGGCCATCGAAACATCTGCATAATAACCAAAAGCCTTCAAATGGTTTTGACGCTCATTCAGATCACCCGGTACTTCACCACGTACTTTGTTAATCAATCCATCGCAGACAGCATCCAGCATCGCCTGGGCATCGCTCATCGCATTGATGATATTTTCCGGCTGGTCTTTTTTCACAAATTCCAAGTGCTCAAAACCCGGAACCTTGTCAATTTTCTGGAAGCCATTTGATCGCGACAGTCGTTCAAGCGGATAGGGCCCCAGATGAACAGGACGGTTTTTGCTGGAAAAATATTTCAACACGCACACTCCCATAAGCCAATGTTAAGAATCCCAATCAAAACAGTCATCAAACTACTTTGTGAATTACAGGGATATCATAACTTCGCGCACTAGACCGGACAATTCCAATTGCTGCTGACATGCAACAAACGCTTGTTGTGTCGAATTGTTTAATTCAATTCTGGCAAAAGATTCAGAGCCTAAGAGTTTTCGTATTTGTCGCCAACTTCCTCTCTAACGGGATGCGTATCATAAAATATCGACATAGAGGCGAATTTGCCGCTCTGGCCAAACTTGAAATAGTCGACGCCCTGAAACACAAACTGCTCGCCACTTGCAAGCGTCCAATCGTATTCGAAGTGCGCAGCTGCAGTGTTTCCATTCTCCCCTATAAGGACATCAAACACCGTTAGTTTGCTGGCATTTGAAACATCGTCAAGTTTGTGAAAAAAATCAGGTGCTTGCATCCTGCCCAGAAAGGGGGAAAGCACGAATCCATCGCTCTCAAACATATCAATAATGCCGTCAATGTTGGACGCCGTCATCAACTCGAAATAGCGTCTAACGTATTCAATCATTTCAACAGGCTTCATAACAAAGGCACCCTCCAACTATCTCGCCAGCCACCTGCAAATAGTGTGACGTTCAATTCATCTTCAATCGATAATCACAAATTCTACGGAATTAAAGCAGGCTTCCAGTATCTACAAAACCATCCGTTTTGCAATTCTTATTTCGCAATGTCTATTTTTGCATGAAATATCGAAGACTTGAGTGTCGCAGATAGTAATCGTGGAAGTCACTGATTTTGGACTCCAGGCCGCCGTTCGGGTCAGGCCGGGCGCTGCCTGGGACTGCATCTTTTCCCTGGCTCTCCTGGCTTCGATATGGCTGTCTACAAAAGACTTCGGCTCCGGTGATTTACGCCCGGTAGGTTTATACCGTGTTCTCCACCTGCCTGTGGGCCTGGATTTTGGTGGTCCTTCTTTGTCTTGAATCTCCCTGGCATTGGCCAAAACCGCGTTCAGATGCTTGTTTTCTGTGATGGCGGCATGCGTCACGCGCTGCTGGTCTTTGGCAAAGACACTGTAAGGCAGGCAAACGCCTTTCCACTTAACCTCGAAACGCCTGTCAGGATACACGAAGGTTTCCACATATTTGCCGACCAATCCTCAGGTAATATCACTTTCTTTCAACATGATACGCTGGCGCTCTAAGAAGAATGTGACCTGCTTGCCAACATAGCGCTGATCCTGCAAACAGAAGACTTCGCGCAACCGGTCCGGTTCTATGTTTATGGCCCGATGCAGGTCGTCTGAGCGGGCAGGTGCTTTATATTGGCAGAAACCCGCCGTTTTACTGGTTGCCATGGGCTACATTTTTGTATGGCATGTGCCATTTACTTAGAGTCTGTTCAAGAATACACAACAGGATATAGGAGCTACGGATGAAAATAAGATACCAATGTGTAGTAACTTCCAGTCTTGAAACTAATAGCCAATAAGTTCAATTTGCCCATCAAGCCACATATCCAAGATTTCATTTTCATCAATCCCAACTGCTGCAGATGCAGTTGATCCTGTCTTGTTGAGCCAACCACGCACCAAAGAATACCCGGTCGAATAGCCACATTGATACGGAAATTCTGGATCATTGTTAATACCAAACACCCATTGTCTCCAGCCACCAAATAGTTTTTCTCTGTTTTTATGAACATTCTGTTTTGCCTTGTCTCCAAATTTTTGTAACGCTTCTCCAGTACATTCAATAGCGTAAAAAGGGATGTTTTCTCCAATCTCTTCCTCGAAGCAACAAGCCAGACCCTCTGCCACCAAGCTGCCCCCGTACGTGGAAGAATGACTTGTACCCCTAGCCAAAGAACGTGCACAATGATGTAGTTCATGTGCCAATGTTGCTCTTACGGTGCTTTCGAAATTTGCCTGCAGGTAATGATGGGAACAATCAAGCCACAGGATAATTTGATGTGCATCATAGCAAAATCCATTGATTCCAGTTCTTGGAATAACGTTCCAGGGAACATTCATCACAACAACGTCAATATCTGCTAATGTCAATTTTGCAGCGCATGTTTTGGCTGTGTTATTGAGTAGAGGCACAAGTTTTTTGTACCTTCCTGCCAATGCGCCGTTGGATTGAAGAATATGAAACTTAACAGTCACGATATATAGCTTTCAAAATTGTGCGTTCGAGTTCAGCCTGTAGTATCTCATAATAATCATCAAGTCGAAGGCGTTGGATTAGTTTCGACTGACTGTTTCAAACATGCTCTGAGCCAACAGTGGACTTTAAGATCGAACGCCATTCAGCGACAATTACAGGCTTTCTTACGAAAGCTGTGCCACCTTTATCGCTTTCATCGAGTAGTCATCAACTAACCAGTGAAAAATTGGCTTACGAAAATCTTGATTTGTATGGCCAATGCAATCGGTTAGAAATGTAACGTCGAAATCGCGTTGCGCGGCGTCTGCAGCAGTCAAGCCGACACAACCGTCAATAAATACCCCGCACAGGACGATCATCTCAACATTCAGGCCTGAGAGCTCTTCGTCTAGTTTTGTGCTAAGAAAGGCGCTGTTTCTTGTTTTTTCTATAAAATGTGAGCCAAATGGCGGCTGGTAACCATCAACATAGTCTGCGTCGTGTGATCCTCTGATCAATACTGCGGCATTTTCTTTTATCATAGATCGAGACCAAGTGGACTTGTCAGCTTCATGGATCGTTCT
>JAAENI010000850.1 GCA_024224595.1 Hyphomicrobiales bacterium | reverse complement strand
TAAGTGTCCACCTATTCGTGGTGGACACTAACTCATGCTATCAACACGCGTTAGGTGGGGTTCCCCAAACGCTCACCTTCATAACTCACGCGGAGCGTAATCTTTGAGAATCAAAGACCGGCCAGCGGTGCTCCCGCTGGCCGGATTTTTTAGCTTGATGAGCCACCCGATGGATATGCATCGGGTGGCATTGGTTGGTAGCAATCAGATATAGTGCTTTTTAACGGCTTTCCAGCTTTCGATTGTGGCAATACCGCCGCGTTTGGTGTAGGCGCGCATGGGGAAATCCATATAGCGCGGTTGCCAATTGCCATTATTGGCTTTTTTGCCGCCTTTGCGTGTGCCATCGAGAAAATCGGCAATGATTTTCTTTTGTACCTTGGCGGTAGCAGAGATATTGCCATCGGCAACGTGCTTTCCGCCGATATGTTTAAGCATGGCATTGATGGCTTCCTTGTCACGGTGCAGATCGAGAAAGACACTTTGTGTCGGGGTTTCATTCACCTGCCAGTGGTCAGCCATATCAACGTTCAATAGATTGCCAAGCACTTCCACCATTGCGCTTCCCGCTGGCAGAGTTTCCGCAACAACGAAAGTCAGAATGCGGGTGACGTTCACATCGTCCAGTTCAATCAGCTTGGCAAAGATTTTATACAGGTCATTTTGCCGTTGCCAGTCGTTTTTGGCAGGAACAATTGTATCGGCACCATCGTCTGACCAGCCCAATAAATCACGAACGGCTTGGCGTTCCTCGGTGAACCTATCCTCGGCTTTGTTGGTGGCAAGGGATTCAGCAATCGCATCGGTGTTAGCCTTTTGCTGGTCGGCTTTGATATCCCATAAGCTGGAACCCGCAATGATTTGTGCCACGGCAAGCCGTAGGGCAATGTCGCCATGTGCCAACAATTCGGTGCGCACCGCAGAATGACGATGAAGATCAAGATAGTTCTGCATTGACTTGGTCAATTCACAGCGTTCTACTGGCTTTTCTGGCTCGGTGCCATTTGATGCCTTTTCAAGCCGCTTGGCTTCTTTCTCGGTTAGATAACCCTCATGGAAAGTAACCTCGCCATCATTGGCAATTCGCACATATACCTTGCCGCCATCTTTCTTGGCAGTCTTGCAATATTCCCATGAAGACCAATAATCACCAACATCAAGCAGGATTACATCGCTCCAGCCATTAGCAAGATAGCGCTCCTTTGCTTCGGCAATGGCCTGATTTTGTATTGACCAGAATTTTACCGTGTCAGCAAAATAACGTTCATCACCAAACAGGTCGGAAACGATTGCACCTTTGTAATCTTCCACATCAAACATGGCGTTTGAAACAGGAATATTGGCACCACCAAACAGCCATTCCTTCAAGGCGTGTCCCTGTGGTGCATACTCATCTTCGCTCTTGAACAATTTCCACCACTCATTTTGCTGGCGTTTGGTCGCAAGGGTCAGGCTTCTTATCGTGCCTGCGCCTATTTCATCCTTGCGATAGGCGGTAAGAACGGGGTTGATAAGATTGGCGATTGCCAAGCGTTGTTCAACCAATCGTTCGGTAATACCGAATTGACTGGCAATTTCATCAACGCTCTTGCCCTCTTTGACCAATGCAGAAAAAGCCTTGTACTGGTCAATCTCATCCATCGGCAGACGGGCGACATTTTCAGCCAAGGATGCTTCGATGGCTTTGGCGTTGTCCTGTTCATCCATAATAATGCAGGGAACGGGTTCAATCTCGCTTTCTTCCGATAATTTCACCAAGGCATGATAACGGCGCTGTCCTGCTACTATCTCGTACCCTTCACAGTTTGGGCGCACCAAAAGCGGTTGCAAAATACCAAGCGAGCGAATGCTTGGCAGAAGATCAGCAATATCCTTGCCGCCTTTCTTTCTGACATTGATGGCGGTGGTTTTAAGATCGTCGATTTTGATATGTTGAAGTTTCATTGGTTTAGTCCTTTCAAAGTTTTGAGTTAAAAGTGCGTAATTGCACCGCCAAACGGCCTTGCAAGCCGCTCTGCATTGCAATCACTGGAACAAGTCCTTCTGATTCCGCGCCAATTCATCAAACAAACCGATATCGCAGGGCTTTTGGGTTCGGGCGCGTTTGGGGGTCATTGGCAGTGTTGCCAAGAACTCCAGCCGCTGTCTTTGCGTTACGGGCGCAACACCACCAATCAGATATTGCAGGCCGATGTCGGTCTGTTCGATTGCAGGTATTACGGCAGGTTTTGAGGGTTGCTTGTTCATCGCCACCCCTTACCCACACCGATAAATCAGGCGCTGACCTGCAATTGTCGTCTCGCTGTAATCAGCGGATAAATCGCGGCCTATGGCGTCATAGTCGATGTAATATTCAAACGCCTTGGGCACTTCGCCAAAAAGGCCATCTTCGACAAAGCGGTATGCCAAATCTTTCAGGTTGTCTTCTTCGTAGATATCGACATCAAGCTGGTCGATGTTGTCGTTTTCAATATCGAAAGAATAGCCGCATTCACCAACGGCGATAATGAAACGGGTTTTCTCGTGGTCTTCCCACTCGTCCACCAGTTCATAAAAGCGTTTGAAATTTACTTGGTTGATACCAATGGCTTTAGCCAGTTCGCAATCAATCAATTCACCGTCGATAAACTCGATTTCAAATTCTTCAACGGGCTGACCGTATTCGTTTTTTAACTCTGCCGCCTGTCGGTCATATTCATCACCGCTTCTGAAATAGAAACCTTCGGCTGAAATGTCATAGGGTTGTGCATATAGAATTGTGCTCATCTTTTCCTCCTTCAAATGGAAACTGGGTTGCGCATGAAACCTTGCTTCCGGTCGAGGACGGAGATGGGAGGGGAAAAGACCAATCGTGCCGAGTGGTGCGGCTCACAGCCCTTAAAGGGCGAGAACCCGGTCGGTGTTATTTGTCTTTTGGGGAGAGAAGAGGCAGAGCCTCCCGGCTTCCCCAACACTAATACAAGCGGCGGCATAAATGCCGCTTCAATATGATCCTCTTCTGTCAGGGGGCGTCACCCGAATGGGACGAAACTGATACAATCAGGTTCGGTGGAGCGCTTGGCGCGCAATAGCACCCGCCCGGACAGCCGAAAGCAGATAATGCAAATTCAAAGGCAAATACCTTATGGACTTTCGATATCCTGTTTCGCATAGTCTATCAGCTTCACCATTTCGCGGATGAAATGATCTGCATGGGCGGTATCCATCGCCACCAATTGTTCAAAGGCCAACAAAGCATGCTGCCTGTCTGCTTGGTTCCAATTGCAATAAGGTTACTCATTGACCCGGTCTGGTGAATTTTTGGATTTATCACTATGCTCCCACGACTGAAACGACCTGATTTTTTGTCGATAGGAGTCACTTGGTCACGGTGCTTTTTTCCTTGCAGTCTGCGTAGTTCACGCATGATCAGCCAAGTAAAATCAATAACTCTGACCGATGAACAGCGTTCCGCATTTGAGGCGATTTGTACGGCCAGAACATCATTTGCTACGACAAGATGGATGCAAAATGCACAGACAAAACAACATCACAGAAAAGACCAAGAAATTCATTGCAGAAAATTTCAGAAACACCGACTTGGGCTTGGTGAGAATAGCGAAGAACTTAGGCCTTCAGGATATGCCCGTCAGCGACCTAATTCGTCATTGTCGCAAAATAATCCTATCGTCCTCGATCTCAGAAATCGAAATACGCGGAAAAAACTACTATCTATATTCTGAAGAACACTCAGCTGTATTGACCATTAACAGGTCAAGCCTAGGAATCATTACCGCAAAACGATATCCGTATCAGTAGGAATCTCCTTCTGCGCCGTGACTCAAATCAGGTCAATTCAGTCGCGGGAGTATATTCACAATGGATGAATTATATCATGGGAATTTTGTTGCCAGAAAACAGTTTTGCAGTTCAAGGAGCAAAAGATGATCCGCGTTGCTCGCCTTGACCTCGCCACCGCTGATGCCCTGCAACGATATGAATTGGGCATGGATGAACCATTTCCTTTTCATGTTGATATTGAAATTACAGACAACAATCAATTCAGCGCTCGCGTTCTTGAAACCGGTGATGGCTACATCATTAAAGTTGATAGCGCTGTTCTGATTGGCATTGACCGGCTTTGGAAACAGGCGTTGCAATCCACCGTATTGATTGATGATACCGGTAATCTGGTCAATGATGTTGATGGTTCTGAACTGACACTAGAGCGATTGGCGCATTTGTCGCTGACCTGGCTTGTCCTTCATGAGTTAATGCATATTCGATTAGGTCACCTTGATTTGCTGGGTTCTGCACAACTGGCGGAAACAGAAAGTGACGAATCTGTTGACGGATTTTGGCAAAGAGACGAAATTGCCGATATCGCCAATGTACTGTCATCGATGGAACGAAAGCTGTTTCGACCGTGCCTGGAATTACAGGCAG
>JAAENI010000849.1 GCA_024224595.1 Hyphomicrobiales bacterium | reverse complement strand
GAGGGTTTGTTTATTGGTACAACTGCATTAAACGCCGCAAAAGCCGCTGATCTCGAGAGGCGATGTTATACTACTTGGTCCTCAGGCCGACGATCGACGTTCTCACGTAGTCGGCAGAAATGAACGGATAGTTTGAAGGCAAACAACCAAAAGCCCGCCATACTTAGCGTGAAAAGTTTTTCTTCCCCAGCATGCGAAGCAACGGGCATCGAATGTATGTCATCAAGAAAGGCTACATAGTCCTCTCCCAACGGCCCACCCGCAGGAAGGTAGAAGATATTTGTAATGGATTGGCTTCTCATTGCAGCAATCTTGCCATCAACCGATTCCTCCGCAAGGTCAAGTCCCTTCAGTCGAGCTTCAATTGCGGATAGCTTCACAATCGGCGCAAAAACAATTTTTTGGGCAATTACCCGATCATTTTCTTCAGATATGTCACAAGAGTTGGATAGAACGATTCCTCTGACTGCACGCTTTTCACCTGTATCGAATGAATAGATCTGAAAGCCGCGCCACACGTCGCCCTGCAGCATTGATTCAGCATTCGGTTCTCGCGCCGCCGAAATATAGTACCCGGCCACAGCGCCCCGATTCAGTGCGTCCAAATTATGAACAAATTCCTTCTGCGCGGGCTGCGCCGTCAGGTAAAACGGGATCTGGTTTCTCAGTTGTTCCGTATCGAGGGTCATTGATTCTGTCAGGACTCATATAAGCTATCGAGATCATTAAAAATGGCCTCTTCAATTTCAGCGCCAAGGCGTTCCTGACGTTCGCTCAGTGAAACATAGATGGCTGCAACTTTATGAGAAAAATCAATTTGAGTATTCTGTTTCGCAGCATTTATAACTTGTTCCGAGACTTGACTATAGCTAGATGTCGTTTGCGTGATCACGTAGCTCGGCATCTCTTGGAGGGGCCAAGCAGGCTGCCCAACAGCTATCGCTGCACCTATAGCAAATACCAACGTGCCGGATGCAGTTTGAGAGGTGTGGCTTGGAACTATTTTATTCATAAGTAGGCCCCATTTCCTGAATCGTTGCTTCGGTTAGACAGCTAAAGAATTTCTCTTTGTTAGCTTGTCGCAGCTCTTTGAGACCATCATCGAGGTTGGTTAAGAATGTTTCAAAATCGGGAAAATTTGTGTTCCTGATTGAGTCAATATCGACTAGAACGCCCGAAACTGAACTGCCATCAATTTGGCCGCGGGCTCCCGTAGCAATCGACAGTATGTGAACAACATCACCCTCTTTACGATGGATCTGCAAGGTGAGCTGTTCGTCGCCGACCTTTAAATCTCCAAGTTTAATGACCATATCGATCTTCGCAATTTGTTCTTGGTGAGTCGGGGCTTGGATCAGATTAACATACTTGATGGAGTATCGTTCAACGACACCAGGCAAATCCACTTTTGCTATGCGTTCCATGACATCAAGTATCATTGGTTTGAAATTAGGCCATTTAGGGTAAGGCAATTTGCAGTTAACAACTATATTCCGGTCGCCAATTAGGATTGAGAATTTCTCAAGCTCGACACGTTGCGTAGGAGAGAATTGCAAGTTGGCATCTTCCTTGCGCAACGGATAGGGAATGTCAGCCGCTGCCAGCCTGTTCATTTTCGCACCTTGCTTAAAATCGTGCAGAAGAAAACCGGACAAAATGTCACCAAGTGGCGGCGTATCGTTCAAGCGCACTTCGAAAACAGCATCGATCAGCGGTTCGCGCGTAAGTGTTTTTGGTAGCGATTCCATCTGGTCTCCTAGTCGAATCAAACTAACCTCCCATTAGATAGAAAACAAGCTGCATATAGGTGTAATTTGGCAAACTTCCAATATCTGGGATATCTCCAAATACAAACAGACTACATATTGCCAAAGGCCTTAAAGATTTATTATGGCGATATGTACAACTTCATGTCGGCCAACATTGCAGACACAACAATAGGTAGCGGGCTGAATGCCATCATGAGCCGAAAGTGGTTCACATGGATCAACAACTCAACTAGGGCTGATTTTGATGAAAAATTATCTTTATTGCGCGCAAAAGCAGACATTGATTGTTAGAGTGAAATAATAATTATCACTTATTGTATCTATATCACCGCCATCGCTTGCGCCGCGATGGTTAAGCCAACAATCAGTTGTAATTTTGAAGGCTCAGACTGGTATTTGCCTCGGGGAAGTAGGTAGCTTGTATATAATAGCTATGAGAGCCTGAATTTGGAAACGGTCAGTTAGGCAGTATATCGCTTTGAAATATATTGAAAAATTGAGCTAACTGGTCGTCAGGGAAAATATGCAAAACTGCAACAATATGAACCGTTGAGTGTAAATATCTAGGCCGTTGACTGCAAACATTTAGGCCGTTGGATTGGGTCGCCACTTTTTGTAATCATGAGTTGCCGGTATACCAATCTCTTCAGGATACATGGTCAGGTAATATGCCGATGCTCGTGTTGCTTTTCGCCCTCGCATTTTACCAACGCGTGCAACCTTGATCCACCCAAGCTCTTGTAATTCCTCAATTGCCCTTGCTGCAGTAGCCCTGGCACAATTTGCTCTCCTGGCTGCCTGGGCATCAGACAAGATGATGAAGTTTTGTCCTGTACGATAATCCATCAGCATTATAGTCAGTATGGCCCTGCCATAGACCGAAAGAGCATTCCATGCAGGAAGATGTTCCCAGTGCCCATAAATGCGGGCGTGAGATGCATCACGGGTTCTTAATGGTGCTGCCAAACTTGATCCGTTCCCGAGAAAGCAGGAACAATGCATGCTTTCCCGATTTTGATTTATTGCCTTTTTAGAACTGCCGTATCTTCATTGGTATCAGGATGGCTCTTTCTTGCTCAAAATTACTCCTGTAGAGGCACCTTTTTTGAAGCCGCGTGTTTTTGAGGGGTTAGGGTCTGCCCCGAAACGGAAAGGCCACAAATCACAGTCCTGGAGGTGGCATTTTCGAACTTCTGCAGATTGACCGACACAACAATCGAGGCATTTCTTGCGGATTGCTTTCAAAACAATGGATTTGGCTGTCATTGATCCATCTCCCGTCCTT
>JAAENI010000848.1 GCA_024224595.1 Hyphomicrobiales bacterium | reverse complement strand
GGCTTCGTCAGGAGTGGGATCATCGGGGTCTGCATTTGGATCTTCGAAAACAAGTGAGGAATCGGTGATTTTAGATGCAAACCCGATGTTGTTCTTTGGGTGGTTAAGCCCTGCTCCATACCCTTGATTGTATGCATCCATTGCAAGGATCGCGTACATTAGTTCAGCGGAAGTACTCATTTTCTTTCACCTTTAATAAAATCACGTATTCTCAATGCTTTAGAAATATCAAATTCCGGATGCTTCCAATCCCAAAAAGGCCCCTCAAAATTTGCAGGTTTGTTTTCTTCTTTCCACCACCCCAAAACCTTCTCCACCCCACCTTGTGTCACCGGTTCCCCGGTAATCTCCAGCGTCACCGACTTCAACTTCACCCCGGCGCCAAAATGGGCCGCAAGATCATACGGATCAACACGCACCACACTGGCCGGGTCATTGATATCGGTGAAGGTAACCAGCAGTGGGTAAGCCTTGAACGGCAAGGTTGCTTTGACGCGGGGTTTGAAATATGCCGGACCAATCGTGCGAAGTCGGTCAACAATATCATCATCAAATGTGTTATAGGCCTGCTGTCCTGCATCACCATAATGCTCTACCCCCTTGAGAAGAGCGAACAGGTATTTACCCGCCACAACCTCCAGTACAACCGCCTCTCCGGTGATTTTTCCGTTGGCGCCTTTGGCTTCGGGGAATATGACAAATGGGCCATCCATCACCGTTACAGATTTACCCACCACCGAGGATGCCGATACAACGCCTGCAGGGGTTTCAACCTCCACAGTTAGTTCCTGACGCCATGAGAAGAAAGAATACCCAAAACCCACCACAATGACACCGGCCAGGATAACCAGTATCAGCGCGCAACCCAGGCCTTTCTTGCCAGCAGATTTTTTCATCTGGCAGCCCTTTCGCGAATAGCCATAATTTCATCGATCAGATTCCAGTGATACCTGACCACACACACCAAATTACCCAAAACTGACACCTCATCAATTACCCGTTTCAACCCTTGCCTCATTGATCAGCTTCCCCCATTGGCACATCACCTTCACCACCAGCTTCTCCAACACCTCAGCATCAACCATCCCCCTTCACCACCGGGCGAAGCACCACATTGCCGCCATCAGCAATCCCGTTTCCAGTAAAACAGGTGCATGATAGATATTCATGAAAGATAATTATTGATCGGAAATTGAATAAATAAAGTAACCCCAAATAACACCATTAATAACACTTATACTTTACATCTAAAATTGATATCTAACCTGTTGTCAACTCAAAATAAAATTCCGCTTTTTTCGATTGTTGACAATCAATAATTGCCTAATTCTCACCCTTCACCATCAGCAGTAGAATAGACAATGCGCGCGCCGGAGGCGAATTCGACATACAGGTCTGTGTAAGTATCTCCACTGGCGCTGTCCACCCGCGTTTCTTCACCGCCACCCCAGACATAATCCACCATCTCACCGGTGGTGCCGGTTCCAAGCCATAGATTATTTGCACCTATATCAGGCACAAATTCGCGCAGCACGACCACGTCTCGCCTGTCATTAAGGCCAGTGGTGATATCACCATTGTCATCACCCACAGGGGAAGCATTGCCCCAGATTTGTGCCAGCGGCTTGATCGCATCGCGCAGCTCGAGAATATTATTGCTGTCAAAGCCATCAATCAGCGTTT
>JAAENI010000847.1 GCA_024224595.1 Hyphomicrobiales bacterium | reverse complement strand
TATGGGAACCATGATCCAGGCCTATCAATTCAGTGAGGAAGACTACCGGGGTGAGCGATTTACAGACTGGCCTTCAGATGTAAAGGGTAACAATGATCTGCTCTCCCTGACACAGGCGGATAAAATTGCAGAAATCCATTATGCTTACCTGGAAGCGGGTGCTGATATTATTGAGACCAATACTTTCAATGCAACGTCCATTTCCATGGCTGATTATGGCATGGAATCCCTGTCAGCTGAGATAAATCAGGCATCAGCAGCGATTGCACGAAAAGCCGCTGATGAATTTAGTGCGAAAACGCCTGAAAAACCGCGATTTGTAGCAGGTGTACTTGGACCAACCAATCAAACCTGTAGTATCTCTCCTGATGTCAATGATCCGGCTTATCGTTCGGTCAATTTTGAGCAAATGAAAGTTGCCTATCTGGAATCGGCTCGTGCACTGGTTGCAGGTGGTGTAGATATCTTATTGATCGAGACAATTTTTTATACCCTGAATGCAAAAGCGGCAATTTTTGCTGTTGAATTGCTGTTTGAAGAATTGGGACGACGCTATCCAGTGATGATTTCAGGAACGATTACCGATGCATCAGGCAGAACGCTCACGGGTCAAACGACAGAAGCATTTTATAATTCACTACGGCACATTAAACCGGTTGCAATCGGTCTTAACTGTGCACTGGGTGCCAAAGAATTGCGCCCTTATATTGAGGAATTATCTTCCATTGCTGATTGTTATGTATCTGCCCATCCTAACGCAGGTTTGCCCAATGAG
>JAAENI010000846.1 GCA_024224595.1 Hyphomicrobiales bacterium | reverse complement strand
GAACAGCGTCGCAAGGAACTGGAGAACCGGCATCTCATTCGTGCCCAGGCATTCGGTCAGTCTCTTGATCCCAACAAACTGGCGGGATTGGCGCGATACGAAGTTCATCTCGATCGCAAGCTGGAAAAGATGTTATCCATGCTATTCCACCTCAAAGAACTTGGACGCAAGGTTGATGAAGGGTAATCCGTTTCGCAAAATATGATTGTCGAAAGGCAATTGGTGGCAAATTATGGCAATAGTCAAATTCATCTCTCAGACATATACCACCCGCTTTTTTAAGACGGTGCAGCCTACACCAACCGACCGGAAGTGATTTGAAGGAAAATAGCCAATTTTGTAGCGAATTTCAGAATAACGCACACAAAAACGCACACAATTTGAAAATCGAAAATGATATATTTAGCTAAGTCATTGATTTATATGGTGCCCAGAGGTGGATTTGAACCACCGACACGCGGATTTTCAGTCCGCTGCTCTACCAACTGAGCTATCTGGGCAATCGCCAATTCAACATTATCATTCATGCGAAG
>JAAENI010000845.1 GCA_024224595.1 Hyphomicrobiales bacterium | reverse complement strand
TTTTCATCGACCTACACAGGACAGGTCGCGCATGCACATGCTCCTCCACATTCCGCTTCGATGCCTGGAACAGAGTTTTTTATTGCATTTTCCATAACAGTTGAGCCATTAGCGGCCACAACATCATGGGAAACTCCGTCATGGGTGATGAATGTTATTTTTGCCATGTCACGGGAAGTATCCGTTAGATTTAGCGGGAGAACAAATTGGAAGCACAGAGGCGGATTTAATGCAGTTCTCGACGAAGTCAAGAGATGATGGTCTCCAATACGGAATTAATGCAGTTTTTAGCTGACTTCTTCAGGTTTTGTCAGGAAATTCAGGTATTTTTTCAAGATGAGTATTTGATCTAGCAACCTGACAACAAGATTATTCTCGTGCGGATTGATCTCCAGTAAACCAGCAGTTTGTGCAATGTCCCATGCGCCGACAGATTTTGCACACCCCTTCATTTGATGGGCAATTTCAGGCAACATCTCAGGCTTGGACGGCAAAGAGAGCGCCTTTTCGCAAGTTTCACACTGTATCAGAAACAAAACCAAAATTTCCTGCTCAAGTTTAGTGTCGCCCATTGTTTGGCGAGACAAGTGTACCAAATCCAATGCAGCCTCAGCAAATTTGTCATGCTCGCCGCTGGATTGACCACCAGCATCACTGGAGATAATGTTTGCCATGAAAAAATCCATCTGTTGGTTAACTATGTCAGAAATTGTAGCATGAGAGGGAAAACAGGAAGTTAAGATGCTCAGATGAAAGACGCGATGCATTCAATCCGAAAATCAGACACCATTGCGCCGCCGTTAACCTTATATTTATTTTTTTGCTATTTTGCCCGCGAAATTGTTGTCGAAAGCTGCAGTTTGTGTAATAAAAACAAGCGCGGCGAACGAATATATGAAGGACAGTTGTGGGAGATTGGCAATTTTGTCGTTAAATGCATTTCTGCCACCTGTCCTTAACTTCGCTGTAAAAATTGTTGTGTCACTTTTGACTTAGGACATAAAAGTCTTGAGGTTCTTGTACATCGGCAGGGCAATACTAATTTAGTATAGTGTGAGGCGAGGACATGGCTTTAAAGCCCAAAGATAGTAAAAAAGAAAATGAAACTGCAATGCAGGCAGTGGAAGACGCGCTGAGTCGCGAGTTTGAAACAATGGATGCCAAGGCACAGGGTTCTGATAAGGGCGTAGATGCAAAAATAACATCCAAATCTCAAATAGAAAATACCGAATCAGATGCCAGTGAAATCGAGTCTGATGATAATGAATTCGACCTGGATAAGTTCGAGGAAAAACTTGCCGCTGTAGCCAATGACATGCGCGATATCGTGCAATCACCAATATCTGATATCAAACCACCAAAATCTGATATCAAAGACGGCTCTCTTGATGCTGATGCCAGAGGTGTTATCGGTGCAAAAAAAGCTATACCAAAAAAACAACCTGTTGTGAGCGCTAATAAACCGTCCATGGCGCCAAAAAAGCCAAATCGTACTCGTCCACCAAACCAGCCGCAGGCTTCAGTCAGGCCTCAATCACCAAATAATCAGTCTTCAGGTAATGCCCAAGCACCTAATCGTCCGCAACCCAACCAACCCGGAGCAGCAAAAAAGGCGACAATTACCAGAAATCATCCGGGTATTCATAATCAGGGGCGCCGCCGCCCAACAATATCTCCCAAAGGTGTAGTTGCCGAAGACCGTCGTTCTGTTCAATCCAGGGCAGTTCCCGCTGATCTGGCGGGTACTTCAAACCCGGTACCAGCGGCCAATGATGACCGTCAGGACACCATAGCAAGTCTGATACACTCGCTACAGAAAAAACCGAAGTCGGCCATTGGTTGGATATCTGTCCTCATATCGGTTTTTTGGATCGGTGCATGCGCCTATTATGCCAATACCAGTTTGATGACTGAGATTTCGGCGATATCGTCAGTCAATGATTTGTTTTCATCTCCAACACTGTTGATATTTGCGGTAACTTTGATTTTGCCAATCTTGTTGTTATGGGCATTTTCCTCAATGATTAGCAGAGCACAGGAAATGCGTCATGCAGCCAGTTCATTGACTCAAGCCGCTGTTCGACTGCTGCAACCTGAAAGTGTTGCCGGAGAATCGGTCAACACACTTGGACGTGCCATAAGGCGTGAAGTTGCAGCAATGGGAGATGGCGTCGAGCGTGCATTGGCTCGAGCTGGTGAACTCGAATTTATGGTGCAAAATGAAGTCACCAGCCTTGAACGTTCATATACAGATTCGGAAATAAAATTGCGTGGACTGGTCAGCGAATTGGCCAGTGAGCGTGACACGATTGAAAAGCACGCAGAAAAACTGCGCCTTTCAATTTCGGATACTCATTCGGGACTGACTGAAGAATTGAATATTGCAAATCTTCGTATTCAGGATGCTGTAACCCACGCAACAGGCAGAATTGCCGACAGGTTGGAGGAACGCAAATCTTCAATCTCCGCTTCCTTGCTCGAGGCTGGTGAAAGTCTTGTTTCGAAAATGTCATCCGCAGGCATGGAAATTCAGGCAAATATGGAAACCAGTGCCAATGCCGTAGGTGTTGGTATCGAAGCTAAAACTGGTGAATTGACTAATCATATTCGTCTGGCCGGTAACGCCATGGCGAGTCTGCTGGACATCAGGTCAGCACAAATCAGTGAACAGAGCGAGGAGTTTTCCAGAATGCTGGAAGATTCGGTTTCTCAACGCTCCACCGAATTTGCAGAGCGAATTACCGAAGCAGGCACGACTCTGAACTCGGCTCTCGATTCTCGGATTTCAACCATTTCCAGCACACTGAATACGCAGGGTATGTCACTTGTAGAAGCGTTGGGAACGCGTAGTGAGGAGTTTTCCAGAATGCTGGAAGACTCGGTTTCTCAACGCTCCACCGAATTTGCAGAGCGAATCACCAAAGCAGGCACAACTCTGAACTCGGCTCTCGATTCTCGGATTTCAACCATTTCCGGCACACTGAATACCCAGGGTATGTCACTTGTAGAAGCGCTGGGAACGCGTAGCGAGGAGTTTTCCAAAATGCTGGAAGACTCGGTTTCTCAACGCTCCACCGAATTTGCAGAGCGAATTACCGAAGCAGGCACAACTCTGAACTCGGCTCTCGATTCTGGGATCTCAACCATTTCCAGCACACTTAGTACCCAGGGTACGACACTCGTAGAAGCGCTGGGAACGCGTACGGAAACACTCGAAAAGGTCCTTAGCGAACGGACTACCGAAATTAACAAATCAATTGATACAGGTATGGGCGAGCTCGTATCCGGACTTGAAGAGAAGTCGAAATCGCTCGATTCGGCTCTGGAGGAGCGCACCAATCAAATTAATTCCTCACTTAATGAAAGTGTGACAATACTAGTCAAGGGACTCGCCAGCAAAACCGAGAGGCTTGATAAAGTTTTGGCTGAACGCAGTTCTAAAATTGATGCGGTAATGGTCAAACGAGTTGGTGTACTTGTCGATGAATTGGGTCTTAGAGTCCAGGATTTTGACGCGGTTCTCAACGATCGAACTGGCAAATTTGATGCTGTACTTGATAATCGTGTTGGTGGACTGGTTGAAAATCTCAGCCTGAAAACCCAGGCACTGGATGAGGCTTTAAATGAACATTCTGGTGACTTTAAAGATGTGTTGGAAACGAGAGTGGAAAGTCTGGTAAACGACTTGAGTACAGCGACCAAGGATCTGGACAAGGTTCTGAGCAGTCAATCAAATCAAATCAATGAAGTGCTGGATGGCCGCGTCGGAACCCTGGTTGAAGGGCTTGGCAAATCTACAGTAGTTCTGGACAACGTGCTAAGCGAGAAATCAAAAGAGATGAGTTCTGTGCTGGAAACTCGCGTTGGCACTCTGGTTAAGGGTCTTAGCAGTTCTGCAATAGATCTGGATAAAGTACTGAATGAGAAATCCGGAGAACTAAACACTGTTCTGAAACGTCATGTCGGATCATTGGTAGCTGACCTGAAATCATCATCACTGGAGCTGGATGAAACATTAGGCAGCCATACAGGTGAATTGAGCACTATTTTGGATAAACGTGTGGGTACGCTTGTTCAGGGATTGACCAAAACTGCCAAAGATCTGGAAGTAGTATTTACCGGTCAAACAGGGCAAATAGATGC
>JAAENI010000844.1 GCA_024224595.1 Hyphomicrobiales bacterium | reverse complement strand
TTGACCAGGAAATTCTCCACGATGAGATTGCCCTTCTTCTAGCGGCATAAGATACCAGGTTGACTTTCCTGAATCCAATACCTGACTACTTGACGGGTGGATTGTTGCGCAAAGGCGGGTATCAATCTGATCAAATGAATGCACAAACTACTTCCAAAATTCCGCATATGCTTCCGTATTTAACCAAAACACCTATTCAAATTCTGCATAAGGAGGGGCGGAACGATCTGGTCTCCATGCAGGAGTAGCAACAATTGTCCGTGGTGTACCACCATTTCTCAATTTGAATTTGAACGGGTTCATTCCCGTTGCCTTACCTAGCACAACCTTTTGTGCAGGACCTGGTTTGGCAGCTTCGTTCAGATAAGTGTCGCGCAGGATTTCTAATTTTGCCAGGTGTAATTTTCGGCGTTTGCGCCGTTGTTTTTTGTTTAGCTGGCGTTCGGTCCAACTGGGTTTACATATCATTGTTCTGAGATTTGCCGGTACCGCATAAATACTCATGCTTGGGTGCAGTTTTTTTACATGGGTAACGACCGGGATAATCGGGTTATGAAATTGTCTGTTAAATCCCTGGCGTAGCAATTTTGCTGCAAAGGCGTTTCGTTCCAGGCTCGAATACCCTCCCAGCACGACGACTATCAACTGCTCGCCATTGCGTTGTGCTCTGGCAACAATATTTAATCCCGAGGGACAGGTATAGCCGGTCTTCATGCCGTTGGTTCCGGGAAATTTATATATCAGCGCATTGTGATTTTTCATTCTTATCTTGCCAAAACGGATGGCAGAAATATCGAAGTAATGAGAATACTGAGGGAATTCGTTTTGAATGGCTAATGCCAACAGGGCCATATCTCTGGCTGTTGTCACCTGATCTTCAGCGTGCAGGCCGTGGGGATTTGAAAAATGTGAACCGCTCATCCCCAAATTCTTTGCACTCTTGTTCATCAGTTTGGCAAAATTGCTGATGCTGCCTCCCACGGATTGGGCAAGTGCGGCAGCGACGTCATTGGCAGATTTGACCATGATCATTTTCAGGGCATTGTCGATATTCAAGATCGTGCCCACGGGTAAACCCATTTTACTGGGCGGCAGAGCGAGCGCTGCTGATGATATCCTGACTGGCGAATTCAGATCGACATTACCGGATTTGATTTCACGAAAGATGGTATAGGCCGTCATCAGTTTTGTAATGGATGCTGGATGCCACGGGCGGTTTGGCTGATGGTGGGCGATAACATTGCCGGTTGTTGCGTCTATCAATATCCAGGGGCTGGAATTTGCAAGGGCTGCTTTTGGAAACTGTCCAAAGGTAACAAATGTCAGAATTATCAGGCCCAGTAGTTGAATTCTGAATATCAAAAAATAGGCTTTTCCAAATTGTTTTGGCGTCATGGTTGCAAAACACTCTCCAAATTGAATCCAGACCCTAATAGAATTAATTTGAATTTCCAGGAGTCTTTTCAAAAACGAATATTAGAGTTTGTTCAAGAATACACAAGAGGGTTTGACGGGCCATATTTTGGTGCTTGTTGGGACAAATCAAGTTTGAAGGCAACCAGCCTGCGGCACTTGATTTGTCCCAATGATCCCT
>JAAENI010000843.1 GCA_024224595.1 Hyphomicrobiales bacterium | reverse complement strand
GTGCCTTCATAAATCGGATTGATTCTTGCATCGCGTAAAAACTGTGCCGCACCGGTTTCTTCGATAAAACCCATGCCGCCGTGTATTTGTACGCCGATTGAAGCAACTTCCACACCGATGTCACTGGAAAACGATTTGGCAATGGGAGTAAGCAGATTAACCCGTTCTTTCCACTTCCTGTGCGCATCATTGTCACCGGATTCTTGGGCAGATGCGGCCATATCAGACGCATGGGCGCAGGAATAACAAATTCCCCTTGCCGCCTGTATCAGTGATTTCATTGTCAGAAGATTTCGCGCAACATCGGCGTGCATGACAATTGGAGCCATGCTTTTGCCCTCAGAACCCTCGACAAAACCCTGGATACGTTCATTGGCATAGGCAAGTGCATGCTGGTATGCCGCTTCACCGATAGCCACACCCTGAACACCGACGTGAAGGCGAGCGTTGTTCATCATCGTGAACATGCAGGCAAGACCGCGATTTTCTTCACCAATGAGATATCCGATTGCGCCAGGCCGATCCAGTTCACTTGCCTCAAATCCATCCCCAAATATCATCACACAGGTAGGTGAGGCATGGATACCCAGTTTTTCTTCAAGGCTCTGACAAAACACATCATTGCGCTTGCCCAGAGATTGATCATCATTAACCAGAAACTTTGGAACCAGAAACAGAGAAATCCCTCTGGTACCTTCAGGAGCATCCGGCAAACGCGCCAGAACCAGATGGCAGATATTAGGGGTCATGTCGTGCTCGCCATAAGTGATGAATATCTTTTGCCCAAATACCCGGTAACTGCCATCACCAACCGGTTCCGCTTTTGATGTTAATGCGGCAAGATAAGAACCGGCATGGGATTCAGTCAGGTTCATGGTTCCCGTCCACTCGCCTGAAACCATTTTCTCCAGATAGATATCCTTGATTTCTTTTGAGCCGTGCTTTTCTATCGCATCAACTGCACCAGCAGTTAACAGCGGTGCCAGACCAAATGCCATCGCTGCAGAATTCCACATTTCACTGACCGCGACTGACAGCATGGTGGGCAAGCCCTGTCCGCCATATTCTTGCGGTCCGGTGAGAGAATTCCAACCGCCTTCGCGCCAGGTTTTGTAGGTGTCTACCCAACCCGGTGCAGTGGTTACAACGCCATTGTTGACCACCGCTCCATGTTCATCACCTACCCGATTCAGCGGGGACAATGCCTCATTGGCAAATCTACCCGCTTCCTCGAGAATGGCAGAAACCAGATCAACACTAAGATCACCCAATTTGCCTTCATCAATGGAAGCGGAAAGCCCGGCTACAGCATTAAGGCTATGGGTTATATCTTCAACTGGTGCCCGGTACATGACTATTTCTCCAAAATCGATTTGAGAGTAGGAGTATTTTTAATTTACGTTTACGTCAATAAAAAATTGAAATATTCACCTGATTGGGTATCGAATATCATTTCTACTATTCGACAGGTTGTTGCGGGCAAAATTGACTGGAAGGTGGACAAGTTCGAGCGACCCCATTATTTATTCTTTTCAACACCCTCCAAAATAAGCAGGTGTTTCATAGTGATCGATCATTGATTGATTAGGCTTTCAAGTCTGGAAATAATGGCGTGCAAATTCTGAAATTTTTTCCTGACACACCGCAAATTGATAACATCATTGCAAAAGGTGTCAGGCATCTGAACGAGGGAGAGTTGCTGGCAATCCCGACTGAAACTGTTTACGGACTGGCTGGTGATGCAACAAACGGTACTGCAATTGCCAGGATATTCGCCGTCAAATTGCGCCCAAAGTTTAATCCACTGATTGCCCATGTCAGCAGTATTGAAATGGCATGTGAATACGGTGAATTCGATGAAATATCACTTGAACTCGCCAGGCATTTTTGGCCGGGACCTTTAACGCTGGTTGTTGATTGCAGGCAGGATTCAAAAATACACGAATTGGTATCCGCAGGTCTTGATACGATTGCCATACGCTGCCCGGGAGGGATGGCTCGACAACTCATTAAAACATTTGGCAAACCCCTGGCAGCGCCCAGTGCCAATCGTTCGGGGAAAGTATCAGCCACCAGTGCCAGTCATGTGACATCAGAATTTGAGGGTGAAAATATTCTGGTACTGGATGGTGGTCCTTGTTCAGTGGGGATTGAATCGACAATTGCCAAAGTCAGCGACAGCAAGATTACGCTATTGCGCAGCGGTTCGATAACCCTAAAACAACTGGCTGATTTTACAGGGTTGCCGGTTGAAATGGCGGCACATGAATCTGCAATACAAGCACCAGGAATGATGACATCCCACTATGCACCTCGGTCAAATGTGCTAATCAATTGCACTCAGGCAACAGATGATGCGGCAGTTCTGACTTTTGGCCTCCAGCAGATCACCGGCAATGTTGTTGCGCAAAATATTCGAAATTTAAGCCCGGCTGGTGATTTGCTGGAAGCGGCAAGTAATCTCTATAAATTGATGCGTGAACTGGATGATCTGGGAAAAGACACTATTTGCGTTGCGCCGGTTCCCATGGAAGGATTGGGCATTGCAATCAATGATCGATTAACCCGGGCCTCTGCACCCAGGTCTGAAGTTTAAATTAGATTATCAATCTAATTCCAGAAGAATTTCGACCCATTACCACCCGTTCCAATGATGGAGAAACAATATGCCTGAACCAATTTCCCCTGAATTGCTGGATCAGTTTATTGCCATTGTCGGTGCGCAGCATACACTGGGTACAAGTGATGACCAAACTCACTACACGCATGAAAATCGTGGTTATGTCATTGGTCAAACTCCGTTAGTTTTAAAACCGAAAAGCACAAGTGAAGTCGCTGAGATTTTAAAGCTCGCCAATGTGACTGGCACTACAATCGCGCCTCAAGGGGGCCATACGGGACACGCTGGCGGCGGTGTACCGCTGGCTGAAAATCATTCGATTGTTGTTAGCATGGAGCGCATGAATAAAGTTCTGGAACTTGATCTATCAGCTAATACACTGACTGTTGAAGCTGGCATGATATTGGAAAACATCCAAAATCTGGCACTGGAAAATAATCGCCTGTTCCCGCTGGCACTTGGCTCGCAGGGTTCCTGCATGATTGGCGGTAATATTTCCACCAATGCCGGAGGTACCGGCGTACTCGCCTTTGGCAATACCAGAGAACTGGTGATGGGCCTGGAAGTGGTGCTGGCCAATGGTGAAATCTGGAACGGTTTAAACAAACTGCGCAAGAATAATACCGGTTATGATTTGAAAGACCTGTTCATCGGAGCAGAAGGCACTCTGGGCATTGTCACTGCTGCAGTATTGAAACTGTTTCCGGCACCAATTGGCAAAGAGGTTGCCTGGGCCGGATTTTCCAGTCCGGAAAATGCTTTGAAATTCCTGGACCTGGCAAAATCAAAATGTGGCAACCAGTTGACAGCATTTGAACTGGTGCCGCGTAGGGGCATTGAGTTTTTGGTCAAACATTTTGATGTTTTCAACGATCCGCTGGAAACCCCCTTCCCCTGGTATGGACTGATTGAGATATCATCCGGGCGCTCACAGGATGATGCGCGATTACTGAGCGAGGAAATATTTTCCAATGCGCTGGAAGAAAATATTGTGGAAGATGCCGTGTTGGCATCCAGTATCGCCCAGCAAAAACTGTTCTGGAAAATGCGTGAAGACCTACCCAATTCACAGCGACCGGAGGGCGCGTCAATTGCCCATGATATTTCAGTTCCAATCGGTAAGGTGCCTGAACTGATCAGGCGGGGTGAATTATTGGTTCAAAATATTGTGCCGGGTGCCAGGATGGTGGCATTTGGCCATTTGGGTGATGGCAATATCCATTTCAATTTCACCAAACCCGTTGATATGGATGATGAATGCTACATGGAATTTCGCGAGGCGGTCAATCAGCAAATCTATGGGTTGGTCATGGAACTTGACGGTTCATTTTCAGCGGAACACGGCATCGGCCTGTTTAAGACTGATCTTATGGAGCAGAATAAATCGGCCGTTGAACTGAAGATGATGCGGCAATTGAAGGATTGTTTTGACCCGCAAGGGATAATGAATCCGGGTAAGGTTCTGAAGATGCCTGTGTAGTTTGATAGGAAAAACTGGAACACCTGGAATTGGTGAAAAATCTGGAAAATATGGTTGATTAGAAGAATGCGGCAACAAATTCCGGTTTTCGGGTTTGCGGAATTTTTGCGTTTGTGTTTCACCACTACAATTGTTGTCAAACCCAGTTAGAAATGGCTCTCGCTAGGCTAAATCGAAATGTCTCAGTGCAGTGATTTTGTGGTACGATATTAGGCGCAGACTGCGTGACCACAAGAGTCAAAGCTGGCGTAGCGGGGAGGCTTATTGTATAGGTTGCGTTGTTTTACAGACCAAAGAAGCAGAAACAAAATCGAATTGAAGTTGTATGACCGATTCTGTTTCATGTTACCGCAGCTGCAAGTGATTAAAATTGAAGTTGTAAATTCCGGATACTGACACTTTGTCGGGCTAGATGGAGCAAACAAAATTTCGCCGTAATTATAAGCGCATGCACAGTTTTTCTCGAGAGCCAAACCCATGGTGCAGGTCCGGATATTCTCAGGTTTGGGTTCCAGTATCGTTCCATATTTTTCTCGTGGAACACGCAGAATTGAAAAACTGATAAGTGCGTCTCCTCAAAAAATTCAAGTTTCACACCACATATGGTCTTCATGGCGAGGTGTTAGCAAAACTCTGATTAGTAATTTCCAGCGAGAAAAAACTGGCGTACCAATTATTTTGATTGGCCACTCAAACGGTGTTCTGGCTTGTTGTAATATTGCTCGTCGACTTGCAGAGTTGGATATTCCTGTCGCCTATATTGCCGCAATTGATCCCACACCAATATTATTCCCAAACATTAAGAATAATGTGGTCAGGGTTGATGAATTCTGGGGCACATCAGGCGTTTCCCACTTAGCTCGCGGTATCTCATATCACAAACTCGCATGTTGCAAATTCACAGACGGGTGGGTTGGAAAACATAACCTGCATATCCATTATGCTACACATGTAGAAGTTTCTTATCTCACAGATGTCTTGCAAAGAATAGAGGGCTCTGTTCAGTCCACTCTGGATGCTGACTCTCTCGATGAAAGTCATCACTACAGGAATCAATGGTCTCCTGAAACCAAATAAGCAATTCCGTTCAAAATAGATGTGCTTCAACATCCATTCTCTGATGAAGAATACGCACCACTTCCATTATTTTTTGGGTTTGGGTGGCGATAGAATATGAGATGCGATCCATAGGGTTTTTTGAGGTATCCCTGACGGATATAACCCACACTGCGCCCTTTGGTGTTCCCCGCGGCAAGACCGTGACAAGCCTTGTGCAACTCACGCATGTAATACTCTGCCTGATCCAGCCCCCAGGTCTCAAATGTGTAATCGTAGATACTATCGATGTCATTAAGTGCCGTAGGCGAATATAGCAACTGCTGCATTATTTGACGGGTTTTACCCGCTTATTGGCTAAAAAGCCCTCAACATCAAACTTTGTAGGCGTGCCGGATTCTTCACCTTCATTCAAGGCAGCGCGCAAGGTTTGCAGCTTTGTCTCGTGTTCTTCCAACAAGCGCAAACCGGCGCGTACGACTTCGCTGGCAGAGCCGTACCGCCCTGTCCCTATTTGTGCGCCGATGAATTCATCCAGATGATCGCCAAGCGTAATTGACGTGTTTTTCGACATGTTCATTCCTTTCAATTGTACCAATATATCATATTTGCAGGTATAAATGAAAGAAATGAATTGTGAGGGTAATTTGAGGAAGTATCTTCAAACCGGAACAGTTATGATCTATTTTGAATCAATGCGGCTCCCCGATTAAAGTTGATGGCGGAGTTCTTTTGCATTGACCTCCCAATCAAAGCGCACCTGATTTGCGTTCAATAATCTCAGAGGAAATATCGTATGGCATCAACAGACAATGACCTTCGTACCAGACTAGAGAAACTTGAGAATCTGTTTCGCCGGGCTGGGACGGCTGGTGAGCGGGCTGCTGCCGGTGCTGCGATTGAGCGGCTGAAAGACCGGTTAGACAGCGAGCAGGAAAATGTCGAAATTGAATTGAAACTCTCGTTGCCTGATACATGGTCTGTTCGGCTTTTTGTCGCTTTGTGCCGAAAACATAATGTAAATCCCTATCGCTATCCGCGACAACGGCGAACAACCGTAATGGTACGCACCAACGAGCGGTTTTTCGATGAAGTGATTTGGTCTGAATTTTCCAAATTGCAATCAGAACTTGGAAATTATTTTGAAGAGACCGTTGAACACCTGATCCGCACCGTGATGCATTCTGATGGTGACGACAGCTCACTTGAGATGGTTCAATTGCCGCAATCATAACAGCTGTTGAGTTCTGCTACATTTTTTCCACAGATATTTCCTTGCTCAAATTTCCTGGATATACGTCGAAATCTCAACCAGATTAACATCGGGATCGCGCACATAAAGAGATGTGACTGGTCCTTTAGCACCTGTTCTCGTGACAGGTCCTGTTTCTATTGTGATCTGATGATTACCCAAATGTGAAATGACGTCCGAAATCACAGTTGTTGTGATCAGACATAAGTCCATTAATCCCGGCACCGGCACTTTAGCCCTTGGGTTTATTTCACTGCCAACTCGGTGCAGATTGAATTTTTGCTCGCCAAAATTCAACGCGATGCGCTCGTCACCGAAACTCTCGCGTTCCAAGCCAAGGATACCGCAATAGAAATCACAGGTGTTTTCTATCGATGTTACGGTCAATACAAGATGATCAATTCTGTCGATTTTTATCATGTTGCAACCCTATCATAATGGCCCGATGGAGAAACAATTATCCTTTCCAAATCCTAAAATTAATGTTGCATCGAAAGGACTTGGTAACTGTGGTTTCAAGCAAGGATTTGTTTACCGCGTTTTTTAAGCGAATTTGGTAAAGCTGTGGGTATAGTCCCTACATCACGAACAAAAACAACAACAAAAGTCGTGATCGAAAAGAGACCAGATCGCTTAAGAATCCGGCTCTGACTAGGGACACAGTGAGGCACTATCATGGTCGAATTGACCAAACCTGTTTGGGCGGGCCGCGCAATGCGGCTCGACCCATACCATTTACCGCATTCTGTATCAATGAAACAGGATCGGCATTTCTCTTATAAAATTGATCGCAATGGTGCGGTAATGAAACGTCAGCTTAATTGCGGATTACCCGTTTCAATTGCCCTGCCACAAAAAGCATTTAAAGGTGTTGCTGCCAGAACCATCGATTGTGGGAATGGCAAAACCATTTTTACGCTGGAATTGCATCATCAGGACCGTGATCTTTGTCTGCCGGTACTGGTGGCCGAAAATCTCAATGACATCGCCGCAGACTGGCACGCCTGGAGCCGCTTGATGCGCCTTCCTATGCTGCTGGTTGACGAAAACGACATGGCAATTCCGATGCGCCAGCAGTTGGGACAACTGATTGTCGAAACACCCATTGAACGCCGCAAGCGCCTGGGCATGACCAAGAACAGACCCTGGTTTGCACGGCGTAGAAAAATGGGACGCGTTGGCGCGATTGAAAAAATCAGCGCTGCAGAAATAATTGCACGCACTTAGAACCAATACCCATCAAATTTAAATATATCGAATGACGGCTCGGAGCCCATTTTGACGATGAAGCAGTCATCTCATTGCTTTGATTGCGACAGGGAAAATTCTCGCAAAAAGGAAGGTTTTTGC
>JAAENI010000842.1 GCA_024224595.1 Hyphomicrobiales bacterium | reverse complement strand
TCGTCAGGCAAATCTAGGGCTCGCAACCCAGCGGTTGATAATGCCGCCCATGCGGGGTTTCCGGTAGCCTGCATTGCTGCCAGACAAGTTTCAAGACCTTCGCCCACCATTAGCAAATCACCATGGGATCCAAGTCTCACAGCACCGCCACGGCAAGGACCCAGCATCATTTTCTGTGGGACGACAGGGGCTTTTCCTAAGCCATCAGGGGTCAAAAACGTGCGATGGATAGCAATAGGGATATTATCCAAACCGCTAGATATCAAAGCCACCAAGGCTGGCCAACGGCTGCCTGATGGATGTTTCAGATGGGGGTGAAAGCGCAGAGTTTTTGGTAGTTGAAAACGCAATCCACGTGATTTTGTATATATTTCCGCCAATGTACCATCCGCAAGGACGGTTGCCTCCCAGATTCGAAGTGCACTTTTAGTCCTGTTTTCATTATTCTCAGCAATAGCAAAATCAGTTGATTGATGTCTCTTATTAAGTGGGCGCCAACCCGATCGCCTGTCAGGGGATTTCCAAAGACCACGAGATCGGAGCATGTCAATTACCCGAGATTGTTTACACCCCACATGACAATGAAGAAGAACTTTACCGTCTTTGCCTGTAGTGATTGAAAGGCTTGGATTAACGTCATCATGGGCCGGGCAACAGGCCAACCAGCCAGTCCCGATTTTTCGCCCACCAAGGGCCTTTGCGATGGTTTCAGAAGTCATGACGCATCACCACTTTGATTTGTGGGATATTCAGACGTGGATTTGAAACGATTCTCCAGCACCCATTCATCAAGATCATCAGGCCGATAAACTACTCGACGACCAAGCTTGGAAAAAGCTGGGCCATTCCCACAAAGGCGCATTTTGGCAAGCGTGCTGAAGGATAGACCAAGCAAAGCAGCTGCTTGTTTTGGGCTCATGACAAGGGGCGTTTGCATATACATTCTCCATCACCGTGGATTCTCTGGACAGTGAGGGATGCTTAAAATATTAGGATGATCAAATCAGCCGGTTTAGGCAATTAGTGGCAGTTAGTGTTAATTGACCAAACCTGCCAACCAGCGTTCGCGGATTTTCGTCACGTGATTTCGGACCGTTGATGGCGCCGGAACCAACTTTAGATTATTTTCAGAATACCAGTCCGCAGCAACCTTTTCCATATCGGCCTGATTGCGCCATTTGCCGGAATCATCATAACTGATGTCACCATTCTCTTCTAACATTTCAACAAGAAATGCTTCGAGACCAATCCGATCGTATTTACTATGCCGCAGGACCAAGTCGGTTCTCGATGATTTTGCTGTCTTTGTCACTGCTGTAAGGTCTTGATTATCTTCAAACGACAGCGCGGCGATTTGCTCTGCTTGGACTTCGATAACTTTATCGGCAAGATAGTTGATCGCCGAACTGAAGCGCCCTGGCATCGTGCGTCTCTTTTTGATCACGAAAAGCCAAGTCGGATCCGAAATGTCATTTGAATATATTTGTGCGCGCTTGGCAGATGGTGAACGGGCACGCCAGTACAGTTCTACATAACCCAATTTAACCGCTTTAAACAATTTTTGATCAGCCTCATCAAATTGCTCGCGGGTGAAAGATGAAATAAAATCAAATTTTTGGAGGGATAACGGTATTTCACTTTCGTGATTAGAGAATAGCATTTCGCAGATCTCCAATCGGGCTTCCACCAATGATAGCCAGGATTGTGCCAATTGGTTCGATAATTGTCTATCAGTCATAATCGGTCCTAAACAGATTGCCGCTGACTGGTCTTTGCAACTGTTTCAACTGCGTCGAACCAATCTTACGGTTGATTGTGATGGCCGAAGTGTCCGACGGGACTTGGCCTGAATTATGGCGTTGTCGGAATAATAGGTCTTAAAGACCAAATTATACCGGCACAGAGTCTAGGTCACACAGCAAACACCACGCGATCTAGCAGGCACCACTCCAATACAATCTCTTCGGGCTCGTGAAATCTTATTCCCATTATAATTCCTCATGTTACTTCCAAATGCCCATAATCCTGGTTCCATAAGTGCTGAAGTCAAACAGCTTAGTTCTGCTCTCCTGGCACTATATTCATAGCACCAGGGAACAAAACGATTGCCTGGGGTCTCATTACAATGGCACGTAGCCATAACGATTTAAATTTGTGATCGCAGCATTTAGTGCAGATACAATATCACAATTTCATTTCGCAAGTACTTGCTGGCACTCAAATATGACTGGTAATCATATTTGAAGAACCTACCATTAAGTGTAACGGAAAATTTCTACTGGAGGGAAACTATGAAATACTCAAATATTGGCGGCGGAAGCTTTTCTGAAATAGAAGACGTGAAGACAGCTGGTACAAAACAGCTGGGGCGGGGACTACTGCAAAAAACGAAACAGATACTTGCGCCAGCAGAATATAAGGGCAACGATCAAATTCGACCATCCAATCTGGTTGACTATGTTGGCAAGCATCATGCGATGGCCTTGCGTCAAACCATTTCCATTTTGGACAAAATTATCAGAAAGCCCGCACGTCTCAGAGACTTTGAATTACAGGCTTACAAAGACCGCGCATTGCTCGCCCATGAACTTTGGTTGCTGCTTTGTGAACAGCGAGAGCAAGATATCCGCAAACAAAATGGCGATGAAGCTTTTGAAGTTTTTCAGGCAAACTGGCGCTGGAAAGTTCACCCCTACACTGATGATGATGGTAATATTGAAGATTTCTCAAGAGATCAAAACGCCAAGTATCTATTTGAAAACAAGGCCTCAACGAAGGAGCGTTCTGAATTTGAAGGGCGGTGGCACAATGCACTTTGGAAGGGTACTGAAGCCGAACCAAACTACAGCAAAACTGCGGATGCGATATTTTCACACCTGTGGAAACAGGAAATCACTATCTATGGAGAATCGAAGAAAAAAATAAATGATGGCAATCCTGAACCGACAAAAATCGGCTATATTGAAGCGCGTGGTCTATACACCGTCTCAAGCGTCAACGACCCGAGAAAAGGCAAAAAACACACGCCTGCCAATTGCTCAGTTGCCGAGGTGAAAATCTACTTCAAGAAAGACATTGTCGAAGAAATTGCCAAGTATGTGCATAAAACAATGGAGGCAGAAGGATTTTTGTCAAAGTTGGAATTT
>JAAENI010000841.1 GCA_024224595.1 Hyphomicrobiales bacterium | reverse complement strand
CGAATTTGCTGACAATGGTTCAATTGCACAGACGCCATTACAACGCGTCCTGCCAGCGTTCCCCAATGGAAAAATCAAAGAGATTGGTTACCGTCCGGCAATATCAGAACTTGGTGAAAGGCACCCCGTTACCAGAGGACTGAACGCAAAACATCCTTCACCTCCAGTTTGGGCGCCCTGGTTTCGCTCAATCGGCGCCGAAGAAGCCATCGGTGACACGATCATGACTGCTAGCGATAACGCCCCGCTCCTGGTTCTCAAACACACTGGAGAAGGCCGTGTGGCGTTGTTACTGTCTGACCATGTTTGGCTTTGGGCAAGAGGTTTTCAAGGCGGAGGTCCTTACAGCAAATTATTACGTCGGTTGGCGCACTGGATGATGAAGGAACCTGAATTAGCCGAAGAAAACTTGGTTGCCAGTTCCAAAGGTGAGAACATTATCATACGACGCCAGACTCTGGAAGATGATGCCGGTGAAATTAACCTGATTAGCCCTTCGGGAAAATCACAGATCATCAAACCACCTCAAATCAATCCAGGGATATTTGAGGTCAGTATTGAAGCGAAAGAAATGGGTCTTTATCAGGTCGAAAATGGTGAATTGCGCGCGCTCACTCATGTTGGCCCAGCAAATCCTAGAGAGTTCACCAATGTAATTTCCACAACCAAATTGCTTGAACCATTGCTCAAACAAACCGGTGGCAGCATTGTTCGCGCAGCCGGGGATATAATGCCCCGTCTCATTCCGGTAGGAACCCAATCCAACTCGTCAGGGAAAGGATGGATTGGATTACGCAACACCAATGCAACATTACTCAAGGGGGTCAATACCATCCCGCTATTCGGTGGATTGTTAGGCCTGTTCATACTACTGTTGGTTCTGGCTGGGATGTGGATGAGAGAGGGAAGAACCGCTTGATACCCCATCCGGTTTAGAGCCATCAACGAATACACAACATCAAAAACGCCATTTGAACTATGAGTAGGCACGTGCCGAACCACAAAATAGTTTACCGCTCCCTTCCTGCAATTCACAATACAGAATTCGTGCAGGATCAACGGGGCCTGGTAAAATTATTTGTCCTGCTGGCACTCGTTTGAAACCGAATGGTCGATAATAAGGTTCATCACCAACCAAAATGACTAGCTCATGATCCTGATTTTTAGCTGCCTTTACCGATTCAGTCATCAGTTTCGTTCCAATACCATCATTCTTAAAGGATGGTGAGACGACCAGTGGGCCAAGAACGAGTGCGGTTCTGTCTCCAATCATTATACGGGTAACTCGCACAGAACCCACAAGCAGGTTATCTCTAAGGGCAACAAAAGATAAGCTGTCTTCGTGCGCCACACCTTCTCTAAGCCGAAAGGCAGTTCTGGCAAACCGCCCAGGTCCAAATGCTTTGGCAGCCAATGCCTCTACAGCATCATCATGACAGCAAAGTTCTGGGGTAATTATCAGTTCGGAAGTATTCATTTCATTCATCCGGCAAATACAAAGTAAATTGTCACTGCCGGAGAAACCTTGATCAGGCTACCAGCCACAACACGACAACTGCGTGCATCACGCATTGGTTAGGTCGTCGTCGCAATTGGCTTTTAGCAATCATCAAAAGCAGTCTCAGTTTCAAGAATGTATCGCGGGATAACACGATAATTAATTTCGGTCCAGAAAAAACAACACTCATGGTTAGCGCGCATTCGTTCCCGCAAAAGGCGAATGATAACCGGTGGTGCTACCCACCTCCTGCCCCTTTCGAGCGACAAAAAACAAACGTGGAAAATGGAATATCACGTTTCCATCATTTTGGTTCGGATACGAATTCGAGATCGCATCCAGATAGTCGTCCAGGAATTCTTTTTGCAGTGATTGATCCAGTGCGCTTAGAAACGGAGTCAAAGCTGCGCCTTTCATCCAATCAACAATATGACTATGGCCTGGTAGAATATGGGCATAACTCGTTCGCCATAAATCAATAGATACGAAATCACGCTTTAGCCACTCATAATACTCATCAACTGATGCCAGATCGTTTCGAGAAGAAAACTGAGGTTGGAGCAATTTTTCAAAACGCTCATTACCCGCGACCTGCTTCATTGCCAAATGAGATGGCTCAGCCATATTGTCGGGCATCTGAACCGCCAACGTACCACCGGCATTCAATGCACCCGCTAATCGGGATAATAAATTTTCATGATCTGGCAGCCAGTGAAATACCGCATTTGAAAACAATAAATCCACCTGATTGTCGGGCACCCAGCCATTGGCATCAGCCACTACATAATCGGCATCAGGATAGTTTTTGCGTGCTTCATCGATCATGTTTTGAGAATTGTCCAAACCGGTAATTTTCGCCTGGACAAATTGTTCACCCAATATCTGCGTGGAAGTTCCCGGACCACACCCCAGATCAACTACAGTTTTAGGGGATAAATATTCGATACGACGCACCAGATCGTAGACTGGTCGCAGACGATCCTGCTTGAACTGCAAATACTGTTCAGGATTCCATTCTACCATTCGCTGGATTTCTTCACATCATGATAAAGTTCTGCAAGCCTGGCTTTTGTACTTTTCGTCGTTCCCAAGGGCAAATCATTCAATGAATAAAATCCAATTTCAGCGATCTCCCTGTTCGCCCGAAATGGTCCACGCTCAGCCCAGTTACGTACCCGGTAGAGCGCAACATGATCACGCCTTGAAATATGTTGATTGAGGTAAATACCCAATAATTCAACTTCTCCCATCTTCCCAATTGCGACTTCTTCCAGCAATTCCATCGCCAAAGCCTGTTCCATGGTTTGGCCAGTTTCCACTCCGCCACCGGGGAAATACCACCCGTTTACATAGGTATGGCGAACCAGCAATACGCGGCCCTGTTTATCTTCAACAATTGCCCGGACTCCCAGGGTCATCGGTCGCTTTAAAAGGAAGTATAAATGAAATAGTTTTGTTCGCAAAGTTCGTAGTCTTTTCATCATCTTGTATCATTCTATTCGTTGCTGTATGTAGCGGCTGAAACGTATCTTCGATTATACATCATACACTTAATGGGATTTAAAATGTATCGCCTCGCTCACATTTCCGATGCACATCTTGGTCCCATGTCGAATATCAGTTGGACAAAATTACTATCAAAACGTCTAACCGGCTATATCAATTGGCAGAGAAACAGGGCGAAACAATTTTCACCTGGCATTTTGTCTGGTCTGTTGTCCCATATGCTAAAAGCCAGTCCTGATCATATTGTCATCACGGGTGATTTGATTAATCTTTCCCTTGAGGAAGAAATTGTTCGTGCCAAAATCTGGCTGGAAGCAATGGGTAGTGGAAAAGATGTTTCAATTGTTTGCGGCAATCACGATGCCTATATCAAGGGAATGCTGGAAGTTGCCATTCAATCCTGGCAGGAATATTTGATTGGTGATAATCGAAAACCGATCATTGATAATTCAAGTTTCCCAATTCTGCGAAAGCGTGGCCCTTGTTCATTGATTTTGGTCAATACGGCCCTGCCAACCAAACCGTTTGATGCTACAGGTTTGTTCGATCAGGAACAGGCAAAAAAGCTGGAACAAATGTTGCATCAGGAGAAAGATAACTGTCGGGTCATTTTGATCCATCACCCGCCTTTTGAAAAGGCCACATCACCATCAAAAGAACTGATTGGTCGTCAATTATTCCGCGATATTGTCCGTAGCGAAGGTGCTGAACTGATATTACACGGTCACACGCACCAAGACACTTCTGCACAAATAGATGGTCCTGACAACCCGGTTCCTGTAATCTGCGTCGCTGCAGCTGGTCAGGAAATTGGTGGCCGCAAACCTGCGGCCCAGTATAACTGGTTTGAAATAGAAGGGAAAAGCGGTAACTGGAACATCATCCGGACCAAATTTGGTTATCAGAACAACAACCAAATTATTACACGATTGCAGTAGATGCTCTCAAATTGAAACAAGGCAACTTTTGACAGCCAATATCTATTGCAGGAATGTTGGCAAGTCACCGAACCAAATCCATGCAAATAGTGAACTCAGGCTGATAATTCCACCTATACAAAACCACAGAAATGATCGCCAGTGACTTCCTTTAGGTTGGACTGTATTCGAGTTGACAGCAACATCTTTTTCCTCACTGTCGAATTGATAGCCGCTCATTGATATCCATTCACCCTCAATCAACCGCTCGCGCTCAAGAATTTTATCGGCCATATAATCCGTCACAAGCTGCCCGAAACGCTCCTTATTTATGGAAGTCGCCAAAATGATCCTTCCCATCCGGGTATCCTTGATCAGTTCATATTGATGCGGCATCGCACCCATACGAACATAGGTGCTCATATCAATCCACAGTCTGGGAGTTTCTCCTTTGGTCAGGGCAAATTCAAACTGGTCGTTGTCATCAGGCAACTGTTCAAATACCTGCTGCAAATCACGTGCAATAAGTTCCAATCGGCTTAATTGCGACCGGTTTAATTCGACAACAACATCATCACGGTCAGCATGCAGGGATTTCATGCGTTCCATGGATTTTGACAAATCCAGCACCTTGGCCTCAACGTCCTTTACTTCTGTCTCACTATTTTTTGCCATGGGATTTCCCCTTGTTTGACTTAATCCGGGCCTCAATCTCATTCATTGAGCACTGGACATATTCATATTAACACATTGTTTACCATTTATTAACAAAGATTATTGCGAGAATCATCATCTATGCGCGTTTCGTTCGCTAAATGACAAACTGGCGGCGATCGGCGGGAAATGAGCTGGTCGTTTCAGAGAAAATTCCAAGCGCAAGCACATTCAGTCAGTGGCAGAACTACAAAGTAACGATGATCATCAATTTTGTTGAGATTGCTAAAACCAAGCTCTTCGACCGTTTTTTCTATACAAGAAGCGCTCTAAGCACCTCCAAACAGTATCCTGCCAACCATCCTGTCTCTTTTATACACGTCTTTGTAGCTTTTCATCTTTCCCTTTTCGTCAATCCATAAAGTAAAATATGTTAGATGGATCGGAACAGATCTCCGCATTTTTACAATAGTAGTACTTTCTCTTTCCAAAATCTTGTCAATCTTGCTTTTACTCAACCGTGACTTGAATAGTTTGGTAGCAAATTCCAGCGGCTTTTGAATTCTGATACAGCCGTGCGAATAGGCCCTGCGCGAATTCTTGAACAAACGTTTGGAAGGCGTGTCATGCAAATAGATCTTGAAGCGGTTTGGAAACATGAATTTAACTTTGCCCAGAGCATTTTTTTTACCCGGTGATTGCACGATGCGATAGGGGAAATCCTTACTGCTGACTTTGCGCCAGTTCACCTTTTTTACATCCAACTCCTCGGCATCTTTATCCCAGCTTGCGTAAATTTTGTAGTCACGTTTTTCCAGGTAACTCGAATTGCGTCGCAGTTTTGGCAAGAATTCTTCTCCCGCAATTGATCGCGATACCGTCCAGGTGGGATTGAATTCCGCATAGGTGATCGCGTGAGAAAACATTGGTGTTTTATGATAAGGCTTACCAACGACTACTCTTCGCCGGTCAACGATTTTGTCGTTGGTTCGAATAAACATTTCATACGATGCCTGATTGACCAGCACATGGCGTCTTCCCATTTTCCTGGGAAGCCACCGCCAACGTTCCATATTAACGATTATCTTTCTGGCTTTCCTTCGGTTCTTTGTCTTCGCCAGTTTTTTGCGCAATTCAGCATATTGCTGATGGGGTGGGCGCAACTCATCAATGACAATCCCCGGCCCTCTCCTGCCCGCTTTTACCAGCCATCCGCTAAGGTCGTATTTTTTGCGTGAAATAACAATATCGGGAGCACTGACCGAAGGGGTAGTACGTCCCGCATAAAGGTCCCGGCCAAAACGCCAAAACGCCTGTGACAGATACAATTCCACACTGGGCAGTTCGTCTGTTTTCAACTTTTTTGGAAATTTCTTGATATAATCGCTAGGAATCAGACCATCTTCACGGGCTTTAGCTATCAATTCGACAATTTTTTTACCGCGATCATTTAGTCCTTCATCATCAGTCCAGATACCTCTCCCATGCCGCGATTTATAAAATTTCCGCAGTGGTCCAGGACTAATGGTGCTAGATCGCCATTTCACTGCCTGCTTTTCGAGTAACCCGCTCACATTGGCACCCTGGCTCGCGGTGGTACCAACAAATGAAGTAAATATAAGAACTGCAGCTATTTTTGTAAAATGCATGACAATAATGAATTTCGTAGAAAGTGCCCTATATCACCTTGATTCGCAATCGCTTGGTTCTCAAACCGCGAGTTCTGAAATAGCCGACAATCTCTGTGATAACAAGATCGCAATGGAAATTATCGCAGAAAGTTTATTTCATCCAGTTGATTGTAGTTTTTCCAACAAGAATATCTGCCAACTAAACACAATCAGCCCAACCATGTCATCAGTCGAATAAAGCGCTTTTTAGTTATTCTGGTTCATCTGGTGCGCTTCCGGTTTATTCTGAATCACTTGATGCTTCAAATCAGTTTATTCATACAAGCGCGGATCGCAGCGCGATGCAGCGCATCGGGCAAGGTTCGTAACGACGCAGATAAGCTGATCTGGCGCACCGAATGCCGATTTTTCGAGCTCGCTGGACGTTGTTGGGATTTCTTGGTGCGAGGGACCAAGGCAGAAATTCCGCCTCGCTAGCAACCGCGAAAAACCGGTCAAATGAACCAGAATAACCCGCAAATGCCCTAACCAGAACAAACCAAAGGTGACGGTCTTTACCCATATCAAAAGAAAATTTTGTCAGATTGACAAAATACGATTGACAGAAGATACCAGCGCTTCAAGTGAGGCCGCAACAATATTACTGTTGATACCAACGCCGAAATATCGTCTGCCCGCGTTTTCGACTTCAATATAACACACAGCAGAAGCATCCGCTCCCGGGCGAAGTGTATGTTCAGAATAGTCTAGCACCTGGATATCTAGCTTCAAATGTTTATTGAATGCGTCCAGAAAACCATCAATGGGTCCGGTACCTGCTCCTTCAATAATGACTTCAGTTTTATCATCCATCAATTTGGCTTCAAGAATACGAATTCCGATATTATCAACATCGGGATAAGTATGATGATCCAAAAATTCGAACCTGCCACCGGGTTGATCTACATAAATGCTCTTGAAGTGATCATAGATGCGTGAAGCAGGCAGCTCTTGACCTTCCTGATCGGTGATTTCCTGAACCTCATCGCGCATTTCAATCTGCAGGTTTCGCGGCAGACTTAAACCATAATCAGCTTCCATCACATAGGCGATGCCGCCTTTACCGCTTTGAGAATTGATACGAATTATCGCTTCATAACTGCGACCAACATCTTCCGGATCGATTGGTAGATAGGGAACTTCCCATGTCGAAGTATTGGAAGTTTTTAACGCCTTCATCCCCTTATTTATTGCATCCTGATGGGAACCGGAAAAAGCAGTATAGACCAGTTCTCCCACATAAGGATGGCGTTCGGGAATTCTCAGTTCATTGGCATATTCATAGACCTCTTTCATTCGCACAATGTCTGAACAGTCTAACTGCGGATCAACTCCCTGAGTAAACAAATTAAGTGCTAAAGTAACCACATCAACATTACCGGTTCGCTCACCATTGCCAAATAACGTTCCTTCCACCCGGTCAGCACCTGCCAGCAGCGCCAGTTCGGTTGCAGCAATTCCAGTGCCGCGATCATTATGAGGGTGTAATGACAGGACGATATTTTCACGATTATCCAGATTACGGCTCATCCACTCAATCTGGTCTGCGTAAATGTTGGGGGTCGACATTTCCACAGTAGCTGGCAAATTAATAATCAGCTTATTGTCTGTAGTTGGCTCGATCACTTCACAAACCGCGTTGCAGATTTCCAGTGAAAATTCCAGTTCTGTGCCGGTAAAACTCTCCGGTGAATATTGAAAACGATATCCGCCACCAGCTTTTTCGGCCATGTCGCGAACCATTTTTGCCGCATCAACAGCAATCTGCTTGATACCATCCCGGTCTTTTCCAAAAACCACCCGTCGTTGCAATTCTGAAGTTGAATTATAAAAATGGACAATCGGTTTTTTAGCCCCTTCAAGCGACTCAAAAGTACGCGTAATCAATTCGGGACGGCACTGCACCAAAACCTGGAGGGAAACATCATCTGGCGCACCATTGCCATTTGGGCCGGTTTCGACGCACCAGCGAGCAAAATCGAAATCCGCTTGAGATGCTGAAGGAAATCCAATTTCAATTTCCTTGAACCCCATATCCAATAGTAACTTCATCATCCGCGATTTGCGGTCCTGGCCCATCGGATTAATCAGCGCCTGATTTCCATCACGCAGATCGACAGAACACCAGATCGGTGCCTGTTTTAATACTTTTGATGGCCAGGTGCGATCATTCAATTCCACCCGCTGATAAGAAGCATATTTATTCGCAGCGTCTTGCATATTTTTTGACATCTTAATTGCTCATTCTTTGATACCAGAATCGAACATCAGGCTTTTACCATCAACACGAATTCTAGATAAAGTTGTTAAATTCTCTGTTTTTGAAAAAGGGCTACGCCATTCAGCGGTAAAATTCGATCGCCAGACGCCCTTTATTGATGAGCCCGACGATCGCCAATAAGATCTCCTGCGAGAACCAGTGGCAGTTGATGCGTAAGGAGCTTCAGGCTCGAATGATGCGACGCGCTTTGCATGAAGGTAATTTAGAACAGACCAATTGTTGATGCAAGTCGAAAAAATTGATCCGATTTGAATCTGCATCACCTTGGCGTCTAAGAATCTGTTCAAGAATACGCAACAGGATACTCTAAAACTAATTGAATTAAAAAAGAGATTGGGTAGTATCACCAAAATTTAGAAAAGTCAGTTTTCACCAAAGCTGAATTACAAGGGTTTCAATATGAGTTCCATTAAGTCTATTGTTAATAACACGCTGTTTGCTGCAGCGTTGAGCATCACAACATTTGCAACATCACCAGTTGTTGCTGAAGAAGTCTACATGATCCGCGGGTTCATGAACGTCTTTTCCAGGGGCATGAATCAAATGACCGTTCGCCTGAAAAGGCACGGCATTCGAGCAATTTCCCTTTCAAACGGCGACTGGAAAGGTCTTGCCCAGAGAATCATACGCAGACACAAACGTGGTAATGTCTCTCACCCGATCATTATAGTTGGTCATTCCCTCGGCGGCGTTGAGGCTCCAAATTTTGCCAATGCGCTCGGCAATGCTGGCGTCAAGGTAAGCCTGGTTATTGGTCTTGATCCTGGTTTTTCAACTCCCGTTGGATTTGGACGAAATATTAACCAGGTGGTGAATTACAAAATTCCATCTGGAAAACATTATCGTCGTGGAAGAGGTTTCACCGGCAGCATCCACACCATTGACGTGTCGCGCTATGGCGTAGACCATGTTGGCATCGATAAGAGCCCCCAGGTTCAAAGACTGGTAATCGCCAGAATTCGTTCCAGGGTTGGGAAATAGTTTAGAGCTGAATTGATATCCAGGCATCAGCGGGTGCCAAGTCGCTTGTAAGCAGCGATCAGCGCAATGAATTGTTTGCTGTCGATCGCGACTGGCTTTCCGCTATGTCTCCAGATCAGCAGGTGTCGGGGTGATCGAAGCCAGTAGCGATACCCTGATGCCAACAATCTGAAATCGGGACCTGTTGGCTGCGGAAGTAATGGAAAGTGCAACCGCAGAAGAAATAATACGCGGTGGCATTTACCTACTGGCACTGGATAGCTGCTTAGTCGTCAAACGTCTGGAGATTGATGAAAACGACTGGTAAGTTGGGTGATAAAATGATCGTTATTCAAACAAGCTGATGTCGGCTGTGCGGACCTTTGAGACATTCAGATAATTTCGGGCCAAACCCAAAGTGGACGTGAGGCCTGTGTCGCAACAGAGAAAAACTATCAAAAATTGGCACAGGTGATATTGACCTAAACCAATCAAACACGATTTAAGTGCATCCGGCGGAATAACCCATAGTTGTCGCGGCGATCATGTCGACATTTGAACGTCGGTCTGGGGTTGCATTCACACATTTGGCCTGCTGGGGAATAGCAGTAAACGCATAGTCACTAAAGCGAATGCTATGTTGTATACCGTTGCTTGTACAAAGCAGAGATTTTTTGGGCAGGATGCAAGTCCTAAAAGTATCTCGCGATAGTGGCAAAAATAAACTCCGTTTTTGGTAAGCGATTCCAAAGCGTAGAGCATGAATGAACACTGCCCGATCTGCCACAAGGCCACCATTGTTACTTATTTCGAATTTCCTCAATCAGAATGTTTATCCGCGATTTGGTTTCCTTGCTCAGATAGCCCTCCATATTACCGGCGAGAACCTCCTTCAGGGCCGCAAGCGCCGGTTTGCCAATTTTCAGCAGGCCTTTTTCAGCAGTATCAACGATTTCAGGCTCATCTTCTTCGATTAAACCTTCCACCAAAATGTCTGCTGACTGTACCGCAGCAATGCGGGCGAGGCCTTGCATGGCGGCAAGGCGCACCGGTGGAATGAAAATTTTGCCTTCAAGAAACGTGGCTTCTCGTTCATCGCCCAATTGTGCAATTGCCGTGATAGCCATATGGTCCATGCCAGCCAGATGATCCCCGCTTTGGTTAGCAATTTTGATCAGTAGCGGGATTGGACGCCGATCATCAAGGTCGCCCAACAAGGGAATGGCGCAAGCCCAATAGCCGCGACGTTGTTTGAGGTCGCTCTCCAGGATGTCCATCAATACCGGCACGCTGTCTTTTGTCGCAGAGCGGCCCAGTGAACATATCGTCTGCATTCTGAGGGAACCCTTTCGCTTGCTATCAAGCGCAAGGGCCTCCAGCGTCAGGCGCACCTTTTCGGAAGGTTTTTCGGCATAGGAAATGATCAGCTCTTCACGCTTGTAATCATCGCTCAATGCATCCAACTTGCGCAGGAAAGCTGTATTGCGCGTTGCTTTGTCTTCAATTTTAAAGGGATAGAGCGTTCTGTCAAAAGGTAGACGACTACGGGATTTTTTGCCTATCCGAAAACGCCCGTTGTTATTATTCCAGACCGTCTCGATTTTGTTAAAAATCT
>JAAENI010000840.1 GCA_024224595.1 Hyphomicrobiales bacterium | reverse complement strand
AGTAATTTCCCTATGAACACCTCGCCAAATTTTTGCGGCATTTCAGCCCATTACCAAATCCAGCAACTCGCCAACAACGCAAACCATCACGCCATTAAAGAGAGCCGCCCAGATTTACAGGCAACCAATTAACCTTTGCTAAATCTCTAGAGGCGAGGTTTGAATGAGTATACCGGCCAGTAAGTTCGATGGTTGGACGGGTTCACCAATTCTCTTGCCGCCAACGTTTATAAAACGGGATCGAAATGTCTCACCGATGAATCGAAATTGGAACGTCACAAATTTTTTCACTAGTAAGCAAGCCAGATCCAAAGGCTTATTTTACTTAATGACAGTCTGTATCGTCCTTGTATCACGCATTGAGCCGAGTATATGCTCTCGGGTTTTATCCAGACTATTTCCAGTTTAACCCCAAGAAAATTCACCCATGTCAGATCAGGGTCTAGAGCGAACGGGAAAATTCTGCGGGGGCTTGATCGCCGATATCAAACGCCGGAAACCTTATTATGTGGATGATTATTTACAGGGCTGCAATCCCAAGGTGATGGCTTCGACCATCTTCATGTATTTTGCCTGCCTGGCCAACGCCGTCGCCTTCGGTTTGTTAACAGCGGTTGCAACAGGTGGCGAAATTGGCACCACGGAAATGTTGGTTGTGACCGCGATTGGCGGCGTGATTTTTGCGGTCCTCTCTGGACAACCGCTTACCATTTTGGGTGGTACGGGACCCATTGTTATCTTTACCAGACTGCTTTATCTCGCTTGTAAGTCCATTGATATTCCATTTCTTCCCACCTACGCATGGGTTGGATT
>JAAENI010000839.1 GCA_024224595.1 Hyphomicrobiales bacterium | reverse complement strand
TATTCGTTTTAACCTTTGAGCCAGATACGACTTGGGGGCCAAGTTCGGATAATAAATTGATTGATTCAGCCAGCAGTGTTGTGTCCACACTGAATAATGTAGGACCTGGTCTGGGAGCTGTTGGAGCGACTCAGAATTACGGTCATTTCAGCTCGCCGTCTAAAGTGATGTTTATTTTGATGATGATGTTGGGGCGGTTGGAGATTTTTCCGGTTCTCGTTCTGTTCATGCCAGGATTTTGGCGGGATCAATGACTTGGCCAGCCCGTTCGGCTAAAATCAACAAGAACATATTGCTGTTTTAAGGGCGCGCTCTTTGGATAATTCACCATCCTCGATTCCTGATAAGGTCGAACCCCAGTCTGTTGTGACAGCTGTTTCAAAACCGGAATACGGTTTGCATTGGCTAATGTTGGCAATGGGATGTCTGGTGTTTGTTTTGTCGCTGTGGATGAGTTCCGATGGTGAAACTCAGGTTTTTTTGCCAGGAGCCAGTCTGCCATTGCCCGATATTTGTACTAGCAAGCGAGTGTTAGGATTCGATTGCCCGGGCTGTGGATTGACTCGCGCGTTTATAGCCATATCACACGGTCAGTTTCAGCGAGCTTGGCAATTCAATCCGGCCAGTTTTTTGGTGTATTTATTGATTGTCGGTCAAGTACCTTGGCAGATTTACCAGTTGTCTCGTGTCCATCGTGGCTACCTCACCGTTATGTCGAATTGGATTTACGTACTGCCGGCGTTGGCGGCTGCTGGTTTGATTGCCCAATGGATGGCTAAGATTTTCGGTTCCTTTTAGGTGTTTGATGAACCGGTTTCAAG
>JAAENI010000838.1 GCA_024224595.1 Hyphomicrobiales bacterium | reverse complement strand
TATTATTGCTGTTCATGCCGACAGTGCTATTCAATCAGTCAATGATCTGCAAGGCAAAACATTTGCTTTTGGTGATGAGCTTTCCACAATTGGGCGTTTTCTTTCCCAATTATACCTGTACCAGCACGGTATCACTGCCTCGGATCTCGCTCAATATGATTACCTGGAGCGGCATGATGCAGTGGGTGCGGCCGTAGGTGCCAAAGAGTATGATGCTGGAGCACTCAAGGAAAGCACATTTAAGAAACTGGTTGATAATGACGTACCTATTCGTGAACTGGCCCGTTTTCCCAATGTGACCAAACCCTGGTTTGCTCATGAAAGCATGACCGGTGAAGTTTTTGAGGCCTTACGCCAGGCACTCTTAAGCATGGATGAGCCAGCGGCGTTGGAGGCCCTGGGTAAGGATGGTTTTTTAGCAAGTTCTGATGCAGATTACGCAGTTATTCAGGAAGCTATCGAGAACAATGATTTATTTTTCGAGAATGAATAGCTTTATGAAAGGCTAAATATGCAGGTGTTTCAAAAAAGTCGCCCCCAGCAGTGGCCGTTGTGGATTCAACTGACCCTAGCATTAGGCAGCACGGTTGTGATTGTGAGCTTCATTGCTGGGAATTTGAGCCGTCGCCTAGAAACCAACTATCTGCTGGGCAATTTGGAACGGCAAAGCCAGCAAACGCTTGATCTGTTATCGGCCGTTTCAATTGATGCAGTTATTACTGAAGATCGCCCCCTGTTGGAAACATTTGTCGATCAGGCCGTCAGCCATGATCCCGACATTGCCACCTTGCGTATTGACAATGAGGACGGCACAATGCTGGCGGTGCGCCAGCAAGAAGCACCTCTGCCGGAGGCTTCATCCATCTCTTTTTCCCAGGCCATCATGTTTGGCGGGGACACCTTTGGCACAATGCACATCACATGGAATATCGAGCACTCTCAACAAGAAATCGAACAGCGCGTGCAGCGTACACAGCTTTTCACAATCGGTATTTTGTTATTGATGGCACTGATGATTATTTTGTGGGGGCATTGGTTAACTGTACGCCCTATCAATAAGATAAATCAGCATTTGATCATGCTAACCGGGAACCATCCTAAACCAAAGCTTCATATCTCTGCGGCCCAAGAGCTAATGCGCCTGGGGGATTCTGTCAACACGTTGGACGAGGCGCTACAGCTGAGAAATCAGCGCGAGGCGGATCTCCAGGCGGCTCGAACGCAATTGATACAAATTAACGCTGAATTACGGCAAGCAAAAGAATTGGCGGAACAGGCGGCCAGGGTAAAAACAGCCTTTCTGGCAAGTATGAGTCATGAAAT
>JAAENI010000837.1 GCA_024224595.1 Hyphomicrobiales bacterium | reverse complement strand
ATTGAGGCTTCAGCATCGAACGCTGCGTCTGCAAAAAATCCTCGCCGGGACTACCCGATTGCAATAATTTTCTCGGCCTGCATTGCCCTCGTTTTAGTCACTTTGATTGCCCTGGCCATTGCGATTGTGGTACCAGCCAAGGAAATTAATCTTGATGCGGGTATTATGCAGGCGATTGATATGATGTTTGCATCAAGTGGAATCGGTGCATTGGTTCCGGTCGCAGGGTTGATTATTGCTCTCGGTATGATCGGCGCAGTCAATCACTGGATTCCCGCTCCTACACGGGGCCTGTTGGTGGCGGGAAAGGACGGGACGCTTTCACCATTCTGGCAAAGAGAAAATAAACATGCCGTCCATCAACGTATCCTGTTATTTCAGGGCGTTATTTTTTCCGCCATATCAACGATTTACTTGTTCTTCGATGTACAGATAGCATTTTGGTTGATGAACGTGGTGCCGACAATGCTTTACATCATTATGTACTTTCTTATGTTCGCAACAGGGGTTCGATTGCGTT
>JAAENI010000836.1 GCA_024224595.1 Hyphomicrobiales bacterium | reverse complement strand
GTTATCAGTTATCAGTTATCAGTTATCAGTTATCAGTCATCAGTCATCAGTACACTGATTACTGTTCACTGTTCACTGCTCACCATTCTTCGTAGGAATAACCAAAAACTCAACCCAATTATGAACTTCCTTCTGGCGAATGTCATCATCCAAAATAGAATCACCAATGTCCAGTTTTTGGCGCAATTCAGCGTTGCTTGGATCTTTTGAAAGGGCGATCATGTCGTCGACTAACGGAACCATCTCCTCTTCATTTTTGAAAAAGCCTTCGTTGACAATTGCTTTTTTGCGCGCACCGATAAGCTGTGCCATCTCGTAAAGAGTAAATTCGGGATGATATTGAGTTGACCAAAATTCACTATTGCCGTGTTTGACAGCAATGGCTTGCACATCGGTGTGCCCGTTTGTCGCCAATACAGTTGCACCATCGGGTACGCCGCACACTTCGTCAAGGTGCATGATGAAGCCGTTGAACTGGTGTTGTTTGCCGATGTACATGGGATGGGTTTTGCCCGCTTCGGTGACAGTGATATCGTAAGCGATTGACCATTCACGGCCGGTTGGATTTTTGCGACATTCACCACCAGCGGCAATGGCTGCCATTTGTGTAGCCCAACAGCTACCAAATTGGGGTACGCCCGCTTCAAAAACGGATTGACAATATGCAATTTGTCGGGTTACTTCTTCATCCTCGTGGTAGATGGTCAGATTAGAGCCCGTCCAGATGATGCCATCGTAAACTTGAATTTCTTCGATAGTGGGCATAGTTATCTCTGGATCAGCGATAAAAAGCAGGTCAAAATCGCTATTCGGCAGCATTTTTCGCAAAAACATGAGGTAAAGATCATGTGCCTGGGTCACATTTGTAGCATCCAGCACGTCTCGGCTGCGCTTTGGATAACCGTTTACGATGCAAAATTTGAGGGGGGCTTTTATAGTCATACGGGGTTCCTTTGCATATAGCGTATTGCGTATTTTCGGTTGATTTACGCAATACGCTATATATTTCTAATTTGTTCAATAATTGTTGGTAATTCAGAGTAGTTGGAGCAAACGGCCGTTGCCTTCGTATTCCCGCTATCTCTATCAATGGCAGCCGTGAAAAGGATTGCCTTCATGCCCATCGCCAGCGGGCCGGCAACGTCATTGCTCTCACGGTCGCCAATGTGCACTACTTCAGCCAGCGGCACGCTTAATCCAGCCACAGCCTGTTCAAAAACGGCGGGATGGGGCTTGGACGCGCCCGCCTCATCAGAAAAAACTGCATGACTAAAATATTGCAGCAAATTTTCGCGCTCTAACATCTGCCGCAGACCGCGCCCTGGCGTATGGATC
>JAAENI010000835.1 GCA_024224595.1 Hyphomicrobiales bacterium | reverse complement strand
GCGATAGACTGATGATTTCGGACGTGTGTTGAGTTTGTGTAGGGTGATATATCGGGATCGTTAAAACTGTCACTATCGCTAGAATTGTATATTCATTAATTTGCGCTATGGATTCTTCCAAACGGGGGGAATTCAAATGAACGTTTATGCTGCAAGCAAACACGGAATTATGAACTTTTGTATTGGTATGTCGGAAAGCTGAATTCAACATGGCCATCAATTACCGTAAGAGGCAAAGAATTCAGTGTATCTTCCGGTGTTTATAAACCGCTGGAAAATGAATTTGCTTGCGCCGAGTATTGCCCGGAAGGTGTCAAGGTTCTTGACCTTGACCTTGACCTTGGCTGTGGCTGTGGTGTCGGGGCAGTGTTTTGTGCCGATAAGGCGAAGGAAGTTCTTGCTTCTGACATCAGTGCCGCAGCGGTGAAAAATACGCGCGAAAACTGCGAAAAACACGGCGTTGACAATGTTACGGTTGTGGAAAGTGACATGTTTGCCAATATTGATGGCAAGTTCGATCTGATTGTCGCCAATCCTCCCTATATTGCTGCTGATTTTGAAGATGATGAAAAGCAGTTTGCCACGTCGATACGCTATCTGCCGCTGCTATTCGCCAGCGTGCATGACCATCTAGCGGATAATGGCCTGCTTTTGGTTCAATATCCGAAATGGTTTCAGGCAAGTCTGGTCAAGCTGGCATCAGCTCATGGCATGGAACTGCAGTCAGCCAAGCGGATGCCGGCAAAGTCGCCCGGTCTATCACTGCTGAGCCTGCTCTACATGCAGGTAGGTTTCCGATCGACATTTTTCCTGTTTGTGCCAAAACAG
>JAAENI010000834.1 GCA_024224595.1 Hyphomicrobiales bacterium | reverse complement strand
TCGGAATGATGAATACGCTTTGTATTGAGGGTGCCAAAAACAACATTCAGGTCAATTGTCTGGCGCCAACGGCAGCCACAAGAATGACGGAAGACGTCATCAATGAAGAGGCTCTTCAATCAATCCAGCCGGAAAAAGTCACACCCGCAGCAATTTACATGGTTAGTGAAGGCGGACCCAACCGGACCGTTATGATGGCCGGAGCAGGTTGTTTTGCTGTGCTTGAAGTTCGCGAAAGTGGCGGCTGCCGCCTGCCTGAAGATCAGTGCAACGGGGATGGTGTTGCAGAAAACTTCACCAGAATATCGGAAATGACAAATACCAGTGTATTCACAGATGGTAGCCAGCATGTCGCTAAAATGCTGGAAATGAAATTATAGGAAATCAGTCAGAATGACCGACGGTGAGTTTTCACCTGTTTGGAACAATTAAAAAACCCGTAAAAAGGAAATAATATGCGCAACGCAGTAATCGTCTCAACTGCCAGGACTCCAATTGGTAAAGCCTATCGCGGAGCATTTAATGATACCCAGGCCCAGACATTGGGTGGTCATGCGATATCAAATGCAGTTACACGGGCCGGAATTGAACCTGATGAAGTCGATGATGTGGTTATGGGAGCAGCAATTCAGCAAGGTTCAACCCATGGAAATACAGCCCGACAATGTGCCCTGCGCGCGGGATTGCCTACAAGTGTTGCCGGGATGACGCTTGATCGCCAATGCGCTTCAGGTTTGATGGGAATTGCGACAGCCGCCAAACAAATTATTGTCGATGGAATGGATATCACCGTTGGCGGTGGTTTGGAATCGATTTCCCTGTGTCAAAATGAAAAAATGAACCTCTCAAGAGGCCAGGACCCGTGGCTGGTGGAACATACCCCTGCTTTGTATATGAGCATGCTGGAAACTGCTGAAATTGTTGCTAAACGCTACAGCATTTCGCGTGAAGCCCAGGATGAATATTCTTACCAATCCCAGATGCGAACTGCCGATGCGCAAGCCGCAGGTAAGCTCGATGACGAAGTCGTGCCTATCGATACCGTGATGAAAGTCATGGACCGTGAGACCAAAGAAATATCAGATGTATCGGTAACACTGGCAAAGGATGAAGGTAACCGACCGACAACCACGCTGGAAGGTCTGGGCCAGTTGCAGCCGGTTTTCAAAGGCGGGCAACAGGTCAAACAGGGTGAATATATCACCGCTGGCAATGCTTCCCAGCTATCAGATGGCGCATCAGCCTGTTTGTTGATGGAAGAAAAACAAGCTGAGAAACGCGGACTTAAACCATTGGGTATCTATCGCGGGATGATGGCTGCGGGTTGTGAGCCTGATGAAATGGGTATCGGACCGGTCTATGCCGTGCCAAAACTGCTGAAAGCCCATGGATTGAGCGTTGATGATATCGGGCTATGGGA
>JAAENI010000833.1 GCA_024224595.1 Hyphomicrobiales bacterium | reverse complement strand
TTATTGATTTTTCTCAGATACTGAGCCATTTAAAACTATCCCCCCACTTTTATCCTCGGATCAATGTATCCGTAAATCAGATCAATAGCCAGATTGGCCAGAACGATTGCAAAGGCGAACAACATGAACACACCCTGGAGCAGGGGGTAATCTCTCTGTGACACAGCATCATACGTCAGGCGTCCAACGCCGGGCCAGGCGAAAACTGTTTCAGCTTCAATGACCCCGGCAGCAGCAAACGCCAGATTTACCCCGGAGATGGTGATCACCGGCAGCAAAGCATTTCGAAGCGCATGATTTTTCAATATTTTATATTTTTTCAATCCTTTGGCCCAGGCAGTGGTGATATATTCCTGCCCCATGGCATCAATCATGGAACTTCGGGTTAAAATGACATACTCCCCCACATACCAGATGACAATCGAGAATGCTGGAAGAAACATGTGCCACCCGATATCCGTTACAAGTTCGAAGCCTTCATACCCCGAAGCAGGAGTTGAAATACCGCCTAAAGGAAATATCGGTATGAGGTAGGCAAATATCAGGAGCAGGATAATGCCTAATGCAAAGGTGGGAATGGAATACATGGTCACCGACGCGGTAAGAATAAACGTATCCAATTTGGTGCCGCTCAGCCAGCCGGCCACCGCCCCTAAGAGCACCCCCAAAACAATTGCAATGGTTAATG
>JAAENI010000832.1 GCA_024224595.1 Hyphomicrobiales bacterium | reverse complement strand
TGTGCAAATGAGTGCGGAAGGATTGGAAAAAGGATTTGATCAGTCGATAGACATATTAAAATGATGGCGGCAGAACAGCCTTTCATATCCGGTGCGATCTCAAAGACCATTAATATGCCTATTGACGCCGCCGTTGAGGAATGTAAGGAAGCCTATATGCTTTCCTGGAAACTCGCATTGAAAGCCAATGCACTTTATCGCGACGGTTCCAAACTCTCCCAGCCACTCAATGCATCCTTACTCAATGATGATGAAGATGAATATCTGATAGATGATATTCTGGAAAAACCGGTTTCGGCACGTGTTCCGCTGATAACTGAGAAAATCGTTGAACGGATTATTGAGAAAGCTGTACGTGAGCGTGAAAAATTACCTGCACGACGTAAAGGTTATACGCAAAAGGCTGTTGTTGGCGGGCACAAGGTTTATCTGCGCACCGGTGAATATGATGATGGCCGCCTGGGTGAGATATTCATTGATATGCACAAAGAAGGCGCGGCTTTTGGTGCTATGATGAATAACTTCGCCATCTCTGTCTCGCAGGGACTGCAATATGGTGTGCCACTGGAAAAATATATTGAGGCTTTCACGTTCACCAAATTTGAACCAGCTGGCATGGTGCAAGGCAATGACGCCATCAAAAACGCAACTTCAATTCTGGATTATGTATTCCGCGAATTGGCAGTATCCTATATGGGT
>JAAENI010000831.1 GCA_024224595.1 Hyphomicrobiales bacterium | reverse complement strand
TTAACTGTGGTGCAAATTGCCCATAGTAGCTGTTCATGTTTTCAGTATCGCGTTTCAGCATTGAGAAGGCATGATTATTGGCGGCGGCATCAACAGCTTGCGGTAAATCGATAATGACTGGACCATAGCTGTCGATGAGAACGTTAAATTCAGAGAGGTCGCCATGAACCAAACCGACACTGAGCATGCGTTTGATGGATTCCATGACGATGGCATGATCTTCAATGGCTTCCTCTTCACTCATAGCAACATCGTTCAGTCTTGGTGCAACATCACCATCGATATCAGTCACTAGCTCCATTAATAAAACACCATCAAAACAACCGTAGGGGGTGGGTACGCGTACCCCTGCAGCTTCAAGTTTATATAGTGCGTCGACTTCGGCATTTTGCCAAATATCCTCTTGTTGCTTACGGCCAAATTTTGAGCCTTTCTCCATGGCTCTTTGACGCCGACTGTTTTTAACCTTTCGCCCCTCGGTATATTGTGAGGCTTTTTTAAAGCTTCGTTTCATCGCATCTTTATAAACTTTAGCGCAGCGCACATCATCACCGCAGCGCACGGTATAAACAGTGGCTTCTTTGCCGCTCATTAATTGCGAAAGTACTTCATCAATGATGCCATCTTCGATTAATGGCAATAAACGTTTTGGAATTTTCATAAGGACAGTATACCTGAGAATTTAGCTCATATCTTGTGGGTCTATGTCGATAGAAAAGCGCATTTTATGTGATGGGATGTTAGCTTCGGCCATAGGCTGAATAATACTGATGGCTCGGTGAAGTTCAGCACGCTGAGTTGCTTGAATAAGTAATTGAAAACGATAGAAGTGAGCACGACGTTGCAAGGCGGCCGGAAAGGGGCCTAGGCAAAAGCAATTTAATGGTTTGAGTGCGACGGCCATGTTGTTAAGAATAGTCTGAGCCTCATGACTATTTTTGGCCTCAAGTCGCAATAATGCATGAAAGCTAAACGGTGGCAGGGTGAGTTGTTGTCGCTCAGCCAGCAAATCCATTGCAAAGCGATGATAGCCAAATTGTATTAATTTCTGCAGCTGAGGATGCTCGGGAAAATGGCTTTGAATAATGGCTCGGCCTTTTTTTTCTGCTCTTCCTGCACGCCCCATAACTTGTGTGAGTAACTGTCCAAAGCGTTCGCTAGCGCGAAAGTCTATACCAGCTAAGGCATTATCCGCCTCTAAAACGATAACCAAGGTGACATTGGGGAAATGATGCCCTTTAGCGAGCATTTGTGTACCCACTAAAATGGCTGATTCATGATGCTGAATCTGTTGCATCATCTCTGGCATAGAATTTTTGTTAGACGTTGTATCTCTATCAATACGGAAAATAGCGGTGCCAGGAAATTGTGCTTGCATGGCCATAGCCAAACGTTCTGTGCCGATTCCTTGATAGCGCATGTCATGACCTTTGCAGCTTGGACATTCATGGCTAATAGGCTCTACTGCTTGGCAGTGGTGGCAGCGAAGATGATTGGCTTTGAGGTGAACGGTCATCCTTGCATCACAGGCGTGGCATTGTGCAATCCAGCCGCAGTCATGACAAATGAGGCTTGGTGAAAACCCGTGTCGATTGATGAAAATTAGACACTGTTCGCCTTGATCAAGGACCGTTTTAATATCCTGTAAAACATCCTC
>JAAENI010000830.1 GCA_024224595.1 Hyphomicrobiales bacterium | reverse complement strand
TCATGCACTGGTGAATTCCGGCAAATTGCCGATGTTTGAACCCAAATCATCCGGACGGATATCAGGTGCGCGACTGGAACCGCAACCATCGATGAATTTACCGCGTTTTGCCTATGAAGAACATCTGGCTTTATTAACCAACGAACGTCGGTGGCCAAAATCAACATCATCAATCAGCGAATTGCGCGTAACCATTGCCTATGAATCGGCCAGCGCCTGGAACAGAGCGCTGGGAAGTGGAAAGCTCAATATTGATATTGTTGATTATCCCGGCGAATGGCTGCTGGATCTACCCCTGCTGGCAATGGATTATCCGACATGGAGCGATCAGGCGCTGAAACTGTCAAAACTGGCCAACCGGGCAAATCTGTCAGCCAAATGGCGCAAACAACTGGAAATAACAGATGCTGACGCACCACTGGTTGAAACTGATGCCATCAATCTGGCTCAATTGTTTACCCAATATTTGCGTGCCTGTCGTGAGGATGAGAATGCCCTTTCAACGCTTCCACCCGGTCGCTTCCTGATGCCTGGTGATATGGAAGGGTCACCTGCGCTGACCTTTTGTCCGCTTCCCGCCAGAGGGCAGATCACAAATAATAGTCTTTATGCCCACATGGGCGAGCGCTATGAAGCCTACAAGACCTTCGTCATCAAACCTTTTTTTCGCGACCATTTTGCCCGCCTTGACCGGCAAATCATCCTTGTCGACGCATTGCAGGCTATCAATGCGGGACCGGCAGCGCTCAATGATCTGGAAAACGCACTGAGGGAAATCATGGATTGTTTTAGTCCGGGCCAAAGCAACTGGCTTACTTCGATTTTTACCAGGAAAATTGATCGAATATTGTTTGCCGCGACAAAAGTTGATCACCTGCATCAGGAAAATCATAAAGCCCTTGAAAGTGTGCTCCGCAAACTGGTTGATAATGCTTCGAAGCGGGCGAAATTCGCCGGGGCCAGCGTTGATGTAGTTGCCCTTGCATCACTCAGAAGCACCAGCGAAGCGACCTTGACCCAGGATGGTGAATCGCTGCCAGTGATTGTTGGAACGCCGATCAATGGAGAGGTTATAGACGGTGTTAAATTTGACGGCGCAACCGAAACTGCGATTTTTCCCGGTGACCTTCCGCAAAATCCATCTGTTCTGTTTGATGACATGAACAGCGAAAATTTTCCGCAATTGTCATTTGTGCGCTTCCGTCCACCTGAACTTGACACTGGAGCCGATAATATCTCAATTAATATTCCCCACATCCGGCTCGACAAGGCGCTGCAATTTCTCCTGTCTGATCAATTGGCATAAGGCTTAAAATGACCAAACAACCAAGAAAACCAAGGATCGTAAATCTTACTGGCGAACAATCGGGCTTGTCGCTCAAGACAGGAAAAAAAACTGCTGAAAATTCACCAAGAAAGCCGTGTTCCCAATCAGACCTTTCCCAGATTACCCGACAACCTGATGCCATGATTAACCGTTTGGTTGATCAACTTGATGTACCACCCTCAAATCCGGTAAACGAAGGCTTCTCATGGGTTAAACTGATGCTGGGTGCGCTTGCCGGATTGCTTTCGCTTGGACTGTGGTTGGCAATCGATCAATTGATCAGTGACTTGTTTGAGCGCCAAACCTGGCTTGGATGGAGCGCTGTAATCCTTTCAGGACTTGCAGCATTGGCAGCATTTGCCATCGCAGTGCGTGAAATATGGGGCATGTCCAGGCTCAATACAATTGGCAGGATTCGTGAAAAGGCAAACGCCATCCATTCAGGTGAGCGCCCCGGCAACGCTAATAACCTGGTTCGCGAGCTTGAATCCATTTATTCGGACAGAGCTGATCTGGCCGGTTCACGAGCCACCTTCGCAGAGCAGCGTGGTGATATTTTTGACAACGAGGATCTGATCGTACTGTTTGAGAAAACCCATATGAAACCGCTGGATGACAAAGCCAGGAAACTGGTGATGCAGTCGGCCCGCAGGGTATCTGTCGTGACAGCGATCAGTCCAAGAGCGCTTGTCGACCTAGCCTATGTTCTGATGGAAAACACCCGTTTGATACGTCGCATTTCTCAACTTTATGGCGGAAGGCCTGGCGCATTGGGGTTTTGGAAATTGACCAGAAATGTGTTGGGGCATCTCGCGGTCACCGGCACCATTGCAGCCGGTGACAGCCTCATCCAGCAAATTGTCGGCCATGGCATTGCAGCACGACTATCGGCTAAACTGGGTGAAGGGGTGGTCAATGGCCTCCTGACAGCGCGCATTGGATTATCGGCCATTGATCAGGCAAGACCATTGCAATTCTATTCACAACCGCGACCGGGCATATCTGAGTATTTTACCGAACTGTCTGGTTCGCTGACAAATTCAGAAAAATAATCAGCTATTGAATTTGCCGTAGAGCGTGCGATCAGGCCTCAATCATTTCTGTATTCGTATTCATTACTGGTGATTGATTGTACCTCAGAAGTTGATTTCGGCAGGTCAGCATTATTTTGCGCAGCGAATTAAAGCCTCCAAACACATGCCGGCAAAACCAGCCGTGTGTCACAATCCTTGACGCCATTGAATAATTACAGCTGAGAATCCATAACAATTAAATCGGCACCGCCCAGCATAAATGTGTTTTTGGCTTGGTTCACCGATGAATAAACTCCAGTGTCTTCGCCTGGCCTGGACTCCCTTTTGCATAGAGGCATCCTCCCAAGCAGGTCAAGAGATCATCAACGGGTTTAATAAAGTATTCATGCATCGATCATCTTATGACATTCGTCGCAGCAATCATCGATTTCAAGGCAACCAGCGGCGGCTCTGAGCCCATTTCTACCAAACCGAGGATGGCGCGAATAGAATAGATTGATGGATACTTGAAGGGCACTATTGACCATAAGTTGGGTTCCGTTAGAAAAATAACCACCTGCTATTGTCAACATTGATAGCAATCATGATCGCGACCCGTGGAAATATCATTGAGGTCACCAGTGCTTCTAACGGATAATTTGTTGACCTGCGTCAATGCTGGTTGAGAGGAGAATGACTAATTTTTAAGTATGAGGAACATTTATTTGGTGAATGGAGATGCCGTTGTTTAAAGGCGCTTATCTTGTTACAACAACCGCATTCACTTTTGCGGTGCTAACTCTGATCATGTTTCCCCTTCATCAGGTAACGCAGGCCCAGTCTTTACAAGGTATGTCATGCGATGACCTCTGGTATGCCCGCAATCAGATCTATGCCGATAAGGGATATTGTTTTAAAACCCAGCGCGCACGCGCTGCTTTTGGAGCTGGCTGTTTTTCACCCTTTGGTCAGTTAAATTCATATGAACAATCCAGAGTTGGCAGGATAAAACAACGCGAATTGCGAATGGGTTGTGTTATCGGCGGTCAAACGGTAATTCCACCTGTAATTCCACCACTAGGGCCAATCTACGCGCCTATGGGATGCTCGGCCCTGTGGTATGCGCGCAATGCAATTTTTGCTCGCAACGGTCATTGTTTCAAGACAAACCGTGGCCGGGCGCAATTTGGTGCTGGATGTTTCCCTCCCTATGGCAAACTTGGCAGCACGGACCAGCGTGAAGTAAATCAAATTCTGAGATGGGAGGGCCGCAAAGGTTGCCGCTAGGGAGAATGCTCGAAGTCTAATTCCAAAAACCAAAAGACCGGGTACAAGGCCTGGTTTCTTTGCTGTGTCTTGGCTGCTTGTGAAATTCGGATCAGCAGGTGAAATGAATGAAAAGGATGTTATTTCGGCTGATTGCCTACTTGGTCGCTGGTGCGTTATTTGGCGCTGCGGGATGGTTACTCTTGTTGATGTATTCCATCCCGGTAGCCTTTTCGGTTAAGATTATCGCGATACTTGCTGCCTCAGGCCTGATCTCAGCCGTTCTGTTGCTCATGCCTGCCAATTTGGCTTTCTCGCAAGGGATCAGGATCAATTCGCCATTTGCTGTCGCCTTGATGGACAGCGTTTGCATTATCGCGGCAACAATTGTTTCCCTGTTTATAATTGATGGTTATTCAAGGTGGTTTACTGGTACTGTACCACTGCTGATGAACGACCCGTTTGTACTGGATGTAGTTGCTTTCATGTATTTGCCCTCGGCATTGGTTCTGGCGTGGTTTGTAACATCTTCCGGCAGTCAGATTATAGTCATTGATGAGGCAGGGCTTGTGGTTGCCGGTGCTTTTGGATTGGAGAAGGCAAAATGGAGTGAAGTTGAGAAACTGTCCCCCAATGAGCAGTATGTCATCGTATCTCGCCTGGGTTTCCCCATGCCGCGCCATCTGCGCACCAATTTAGTGATCGCTACTAATAACGGAGAATTTCTTACCGTTTACCAACCTGCGTTCAAGTCAACGATGAAAAACATACTGGAGCAAATGAAGGTGTGTGCACCTTTTCGCTTGCAAAGTGATCTGGATGAAATGGAGGTGGCGTGGCTATGATATACCATTACTGGAGCAAACCCAGACCAGGCAATCAGAAAACGAGTAATATAGATAAATTGAATAGATACAGAATGTCAGCATTTTCGCTGATTGCTCTGACACTCCTTCTAATGTTTTTACAATTTACTCTGAATAGTTCAGCTGATGCCGCGAGTTTGGATACAAAGGCACCAATATATAGCACCCTTTATGATCAATTACTCAGGTTGGAACAACAGGAGAAATTTGTAGAAGCCCTAAGGATGGTTCCCAAAATCTATGCAGCTGAAGACATCCCAGTTGAAGCATTCTACAATACCCTGGACAGGAAAAGGCGGCAATTGCTAGACTCGATTTTTGAAAAAGAACTCTCGTTCCCCATCGGAAAGCGGGTCTCATCATGTTCTAGCTTGTGGCGCTTGTTCACAAATCTTTATATTGGCAGGCTGGAATCCTTTCGATTTATTGTTGATGGTTCCCGGAAACTTGAATTCAATCGCTTCTGTTATCTGCTTATTGTCGAAGGCCTGAAGCTGCGACCATCTTTCGCGAGCTCGATTACCAAGCCATCGTCTTCCTGGATAAAACTGCAAGCCGCATTGGATAGTGCTGATCCGTGGTTGGTCTCTGCAGCATTGTTCATTGCTCGCAAACAGAAGAAACCGACAATATCCCTGCAGGCAATGATCAACCGCTGGGAGAAGCATCCCGACCTTTGGGATGATCAGTGCACTCAGCAGGCAATACTGTATTACGCGCGCCTCCATGCACAGGCGCACGGGACACTTCAGATATCCAACGAGGATATCAAAAGGAAGATTAAGGAATTAGTGCAGATCCCAACAGATGAAAGTTACTTATCTCCTGTGTTGTATTCCGAACAAGTAGCAAACGTTTCAGATGAGAATTTACCAGGATATTCGCTGGTTATGCTGAGAGAGAACAAGGGAAAAAAAGGAGTGATAAAGCGCTGGACGGGTGATGCCAACCAAGTCTCAAAGCATGAAAAGGTCACGACAAAACCACTTGGCGATAACGATTTCAAAAACGGTGCAATCTCTGTCAAACCGGGCTGGTACCAAATCCGTTTTAATTCAGTCAAAGGTACGCCTCCTTCAGGGTATTACGGGGAAAGTGCCTTTGTCGAAGTGAAAAAGGGTGAATTGCTGGTAGTTCCTATCATGGTTTTCCCTGCGATATAGGCAATAATTGGACATTCAAATCTGATTACTCGGTTCATGTCGACTAGTTGATTAAGGTCAATGATGCACCAGAAGTTGTGCTGTAAAATACAATTGTGTTTTCGACTTGCGTAGATCAGGTTGGGTTTCTCTTTCAGGAGCATAATTATGAAATGTTCGGCAGATACTCAATTCACACAATCTCGCTTGATATCCTCGATTATTTAACGTCAGGGGAGTGAAATAATGAAATTATTTGCGGGTAGACTGGTGTCAATTCCGGTAATCATCCTCACTGTACTTTTATTCATCATGACTTTTTCCTCTACTGCTATTGCCGCAAACCCCAATGTAGCACAATGGACTAAAGTAGGTGGTGTATTTCTGAGTGGAGAACTGGTTTTGGGCGACACTAAAGTGTTTACCACAAGCTGGACGTCAGATTCCTACTCCCGACAAAAGGGGCTGTACTGGTCTGGGGCTGGATTTTGGGATCCCGCTGATAAACGAAACTATGCTCCCTGGGAGGATACGGTTAAGAATTCTGTTGCTCCGGAGGTGGGAAAAATAGTTGTCAAAGGACCGGCAAACGTCTGTATTTTTCAGCGCTCCAAGGGGGCAGGAGTACATATCTGGAACGTCACCGATAAAACCGGATTTACGCCTTGTGGTGCGCGACAGTCATGGAATGCGAGCAAGAAAACCTGGGAAGGTAAAGCAGTTGATATTAATCCGGGTGGGGAATTTTGGGGGCATATCCCGGCACGAGTCGATGGCAAAGCGGTTACACTGAGAATAGAAGCACATATGAGTGTCTACGATAACCAGGGTGGCACCGGCGAAGTAACCTTTGGTGCTCCCCAGGAAGTTGAATATGAACTTTGGGTATTTTTGCGCAAAGGGGGAGAACTAATAAATGTGGTTGCGTCGGACGCGCAATGCAAAAAATTGTCAAAAGACCTGTCAGATTACACGAATACCAGAAAAATGATCCTCAAAAGCATTAGCGATCTAAAAAAACAGCTGGCTGCTTTGGATGAACATAGTCCATTTAATACCGGTTATCTCAACGAGTATCAAAATAACACCCTTGGCGACGACCCGGTTTGGAACAATAAAAATTTGGCAATTCTCCAGCAGGGATCAGGAGGTGGCACAGTTTCATATCTCTACGATAAAGAAAAATGGAAAACCCAAATCAATAAATCAATTGGATATCAAAAGCAGAGCCTGCAGGAAACTGACAAATTAATCGCCGAGATCAAGCAGAAACTTCAGCAACTCGGCTGCAAATGAATAACCAGGAGAATGGTATTATGAAACTTCTTTTGTCGCTGATATTCATCGTAACATTTTTGGTGCCATCTTTTGTCCTGGCTGGCTCACCCACATTGGAAGAATACAGCCAGACTTTGCTCAATCTTAAAAAAACCGAATTGCTACGCCTCCAGAGCGGGGAAAAGGGTGTGGAGGGATACGCCCTGTTTGGATCTAAACCCCCAGCCTACTTGCTGACAGGGGATGTCTGGGCAGACCAATTCATGTCCACGCCAAGTCGTATTAGAGTGATCAATAAGGAGATCATCTTCCTGCAGTCTTTGCTGGCCAAGCTTAATCAAAAGACAGGCGACCCTACGCCTGTGAGTAACTTTGTCTATCCGGTCGCCGACAGTCACGTTTATGCCTACGCCTATCGCAACTGGAATACTTCAAACCTGGGAAAATATGAAAATCTTGGTGCCGGGTGGCATCCTGGTGGCGGGGAAAAACGAGCCTATCTCAAATTTGATCTTTCCAACATCAATCCTGGGAGCTTTGAAAAGGCGACGCTGAAGCTTTTTCACATTCATACCGGCGGCGGCAATGCGGTGGCACTCGGTGTTCATCGTGTCACCAGTCCGTGGGTGGAAGGTAACGACACCTATCATTCGGGACAAAATGAAAAACCCGCCGTAGACGGTGAAATCACCTGGGTCAACCAACCCTCGTTTGATCCAACACCAATACTGGGATTTAATCCGGGCAAAGGCATCAACAAATGGATTGAGCTGGATATTACTTCACTAGTCAAAGCCTGGCTGTCAGGGGTGCCAAATCATGGCCTGGTCATCAAGGCGCAAGGCCCACTCAAAGGCAAACCCCAATCGCAATATGGCTTTCGCTCACGTGAATTCAAACAGGCGGACAAACACCCGGTTCTGGTGTTGTCAAACACAAGTTCTAACGCTCATGATAATAGCGTCGACGTGGATGGGAAGATTACCTTAGAGCCGGATCGAATTGATGATGATCTCGATACGAACGACAAGCCCATCCGACAGACGAAAAAAGCAGCTTATGCGCAATATATGGCAGCATACAATAAATTGACCTCACTGATGTCAAAAGGCAAAGGCAATAGCCCGGCAGGGCAGCGAGCCTATCAAGAATTCAAGAAAGCCAAGGATTTATATGAAGTCATGAAATGATAGCTACGGAAAATAATTTCAAGGTGATAGGACAACTGGGTTTTGAATCCAGAATCCATGTCATCAACTAAACCCACCTTGCTCGGGAAATCAGAATATGACCAGATGGCTTCAGACAGCAAAATTATGGGTATTGACGGCGAATATGCTGATGGCTTTGGCCGTTCCACTAGCGCTCGCCCAATCAGATGATAGCGCACAGGATATGGCTCTTTGGAGCGCCATCATGGACAGCAATAATCCGACGTTGTTTGAAAGTTACTTGCTAAAATTCCCCAACGGTGCCTTCTCGCTGATCGCCCGTGATAAACTCAAATCTCTGGCTGCCAAATCGCCGGGCAAATCAAATCAAAACAATTTGCCTTCCCGCCCGGAAGGGGCGCAACTGAGAAAGCGGGCGAAAGAAAACTACCCGGTAGATTTGGATGGCAATGGCACCATTGAAGAAGTGCTGTTGGTCCCCAGTGGCAGGACTGAGTTGGGCAATTATTATTCACTCGCTGTTCTGGATGAGAATGCGGGCATCATATGGGCAGGCCCGAGCGAATTAAACGAAAACAACCCGCTGGTATTCGGCGAATGGCACTTTGGAATAAGCATGCCTGAAATCATCAGTGATATCGACCTCGATGGCGCGGTAGAACTGGTTGCACCTGCTCCACAAAGTGATGTATCACCAACATTTTTCCGGGTACTGCGCTGGAACAATAATGCGTTCTCATGGGTGCGAAACTCTATGTTGTTGGAAACACCGCCAGGTTCAGGCATATTTCCCTGGTCCACTGGCGAGCAGTATGAGGGTACCTGGGTTTCTGGTTTTCAAGCGGTAAGAAAACCTGGTGAGATAACAGTGAACATCACGGACTACCGCGGTGGTGTGGAAACAAAAACACGCTTGGCTCTTTTGTGGCCTGATGCCAATGGCTACGTGCTGCACAGCTGGCTCGACAATAAAAGCGCAGGTGATGACGTCGGCGCACCAACATCCGGTCAGCAAAATAATTCGAACGACAGCGTGGAACAGTTGCTGCAACAGGCCGACCAGATTATGGGTGATGCCTATCGTCAAAGTGATGAAGTACAGCGCAACAGTCAAATGGCAAAGGCACTTGATATTTACCGGATAGCGGCGAAAAAAGGATCGGCCAGAGCTCACTACAATATCGGTTTTCTCTATGAAACCGGAAACGGGGTGAAAGGAAACAACGAAACCGCTATCCAATATTATGAAAAAGCCGCAACAATGGGCTATATGGATGCATTCACCCAGATCATCCTTGTGCAAAACCAACTTCGACTATATGGGGACGCTGCCAAATCCTTCTTCAAATTCTACAAGGCAAACTCGGCGCTTGCTCTGGAAGGTTTTGAAAATCTAAGCTACAGCCCTGACGTTCTTCGCGCCATTCAAAGAAAACTGAAAGCCTCCGGTCATTACCGAGGATCGATTGATGGCGATATTGGACCGGGCACCCGTGCCGCAATTGCTGCCCATGTCGCAGAGAGCCCCTGATCTTCTGTAAGCAGAATTAGGTTTGAATTCCCAAAATTTATGATAATACTGATGAACGGTATTGACACAAAGTGTCGATGATAGGCGTGTCGCAGGCTGGACAGTGGACTATTTCAAAAACGGTGCAAAGTCCGCATTGCCGCCGTTGAGATGAAAACAGAGTAATGCGGCTATCGGCACAATTCTATTGGGATATTCACACAAGTCTATGGAAACTAACATCATGGTGGATCACAGCTTTGGCCTCATTGACGAACCAAATCGCTGGAATTATGCTGCCCGAAAACCTGTAGGAACCCGGTAGACCATGAAACCTTTTCTTATTCTGCAATTGCGGCCGGAAACTGAGGCTTCAGACGATGAATTTGCTGCTTTTCTTGCCAAGGGTGGATTAGCCATAGAGCAGGCCAGGCGGATCAGGCTTGAGCGTCAACCCTTGCCGCGAAATCTCAATCTGGCTGACTATGCCGGTGTGATCGTTGGTGGTGGTCCGGGGTGCGTGAGCGATCTGGAGGATGAGAAATCCGATGCCGACAAACGGATTGAAAAGGCCATTTTAAGCCTGATGCCAGCCATTGTGGAATCAGATATTCCCTATCTTGGATGCTGTTACGGTATTGGAATTTTGGCTCACTTTCTGGGTTCAACGGTGAATAAGGAACGATATGGTGAAAGTGTTGGCGCGGTCGAATGTCACCTGACAAATGAAGGCAGAAACGATCGAATTCTTGCAAATGTTGCCGATAAATTCATGGCCTTCGTTGGGCACAAGGAGGCACTGCAGGAATTGCCATCTGGTTGCCAACACCTTTTGTCGTCCGGGCCGTGTCCTTATCAGATGATACGCTACAAAAACAACATCTACGCAACCCAGTTTCATCCCGAGGCAGACGTTGAAGTGTTTGAGGCTCGTATCAGGCTCTACAGGAACAGCGGTTACTTCCCGCCCGAACAGGCCGAAGAAATCACCCGGTTTTGTCATGAGCAAGACGTTCACGTGCCGGTAGATATTCTTAAGAATTTCATTGACGCATTTCGATGAATTAGCCAGGATCGGTAACATACGAAAGATTCGACCGCTTGCCCCCCTTTTTCTATCGCGAGGCTGATGCCCCGGTCTGGAAAAAATTTCCAAATGAACAATCACAAATATTTACTCTCCAAATAACCGTCTGTGATTTCCCTTTTTGTGACCGCCCCAAACCCTTCTTGGGCATTGAGATATTATCGCAGAACCGTCAGCCTTAGCTAGTCAAGAAATGCATTGATCGCCCTTGCTTTCAAATATCTCTACAATTTGGAGTGTGTTCTTGAACAGACTCTTGGATTTCTGGAAAACTTGTGAGAACATGCCCGCACATCAGTGATTTCCATTGATTTGCTTGGCATTTTATCCTATCGCGAAGCTGTTTTTTGATATTGGTTCTCGTCCAATTGGGGTTTCTTCAGCAATGGCTCATATCAAAGACACATTACATTCCCAGCCCCATAATTATGAATTCAGAATTGGGTTGAATAACAGGTCAAACACTCGGGTGGAGTATTGTTGATGGAAGTGAACAGTTTTCGCGAACTAGAGAAAGCAACAAACCTGGCACGAGGTGAACTGTTTCGTCTGGGGACAGCGTTGCTCTTCATCGTAGGAATTATGCTGGTGACTTATGCCAGACATGATGGTGTGGCAAACAGTGAGTTGCTGATCATTGCAGCGATGATCGGCGGCTATATGGCGATGAATATCGGCGCAAATGATGTGGCCAATAATGTTGGCCCGGCGGTTGGTTCTCAGGCGCTTACACTCACCGGTGCGATTTTGATCGCCGCTGTGTTTGAAGGTGGTGGCGCTTTGATTGCAGGCGGCGACGTTGTCAGCACGATTCAAAAAGGCATCATCAACCCGGAGCTGATAAGCAATGATACTACTTTCATCTGGCTAATGATGGCGGCATTACTGGCGGCGGCAATCTGGTTGAACGTTGCAACAGCGGTAGGCGCTCCTGTTTCAACCACCCACTCGATAGTTGGTGGTGTATTGGGAGCAGGGATTGCAGCAGCTGGCTGGCAAATAGCCGACTGGGAAATAATGGGGGCAATCGCTGCCAGTTGGGTCATTTCCCCGGTGCTGGGAGGATTAATTGCTGCCGCATTTTTATATTCAATCAAGAGAACGATTGTTTATAAATCCAACAAAATATCTGCGGCCAAGAAAATGGTACCAATTCTGGTCGCTATCATGACCTGGGCGTTTTCCACCTATCTGGTTCTGAAGGGGCTTAAGAAATTATGGAAGTTCGACATTATATCAGCTTCCCTTATTGGCATCGCCGTGGCGCTAATAGTGTATTTTGTCGTTAAGCCGATGATTTCCGCAGCTGCCGACAAAATGGAAAACAATCGCGACAGCATCAACGGCCTGTTTGTGATCCCATTGATTTTTGCGGCGGCACTACTCAGTTTTGCTCACGGCGCAAACGATGTTGCCAATGCCGTTGGCCCGCTGGCAGCAATCAATGATGCCATCATCGGTGGAGCTGTTTCTGCCAAGGCTGCCATCCCCTCCTTGGTCATGCTGGTGGGCGCCCCGGGTAGCACAATAGGCGTGGCAGTGTATGGTCCCAAACTCATTCGTACCGTTGGATCTGAAATTACGGAACTGGACAAAATGCGCGCATATTGTGTCGCCATGGCTGCCGCTGTAACGGTGATCGTAGCCTCTCAACTCGGGCTGCCGGTGAGTTCTACTCACATCGCAGTTGGCGGTGTTTTTGGTGTTGGATTTCTACGTGAATTACTTGAGGCGAACCATGCCCGGTTACTGGACGAAATCCGGGAGCACCACAAGGATGATTCTCCTGAAATTGTAGATGCATTTCTCGAGAAATTTGAACTGGCAGGCGTCACCGAAAAAGGGCACCTGCTTAAGGAACTCAAGGAGAATAAGGGCCCAACCCTGCTTAAGAAAGAGCGAAAGGATCTCAAGAAGGTCTACCGTACCGAATTGGTCAAACGCTCAATACTATTGAAAATTGCTGCCGCCTGGTTGATAACTGTACCGGCAGCCGGACTTCTTGCTGCAGTGCTGTATTTCATGATTCGCGGTATGTTGCTGCCATAACGCAAATTGGCATTTCCCAACACCTTTGCCGCTGTTGTCTTGTTGCAAATGGTCCAGGACCCGCAGGATATTTCATTCACCCCGGCTAAACCGATCAGGAAAACTTCGGTGATCGGCAACCAGAGTGTATCGTATGCAACAGGGTTCATTTAACCTGTTTTTCAGGTTTGCTGACAAAGCGCGTCTTGTGCATTGGTCTGGCTGACCACAAACAGAACGTAACGATGTCCAGAAAACCTGAAAACAGGCGTTCGGTTGGACAACTCGCATAATGCCATGCACTGCGAAATCAGGCTGCGATGATTGAAATTGATTATCGGCAACCGATACGCGCAGTGTTGCAAGTTTTGACAGGGCTCGTGCTATGTCGTCCTCAAACCCCAGGTAGTACGCCCTAAAGTCATCATCCTGGGGATACACCTCTAGCAGGCTGTCGGACTTGAGCAATTATTGAGAACAGAACTGGAATTGAGGTCGATATTTTCCGCGAACGTTGCTGGCGCCTTATAAGTCTCATCAGCTGGCCACTGCCATACATTCACTTTGCGGCTGATATTCTTGAGATTTGCTTCGCCGCAAAGCGAGAAGTTCTCACCAAGCTCACCACGAAGGTTCTGCCAAACCAGATCAGATATGCAGATGCCAGACGTCGGCGCCATACTATCCAGGCTGGCAGCGGCGTTCACCCAGTCACCGAGAATATCGTCCCCATCGATCACGATGTCAGCGGGATTGATCCCGAACCGATAGTTTGTTCGACTGTCGTCTGGCACCTTCGCTTCCCGGCCAGACATCGCCAACTGTATCTGGATACGCTTTGAACCGCGTCTACAACTGACTGGAATCGACCAGAAGTCCATCACCCATTTCCTTTACAACACGACCATGGAACTCGACAAATGCCAAATTGATCAGTTCCATGAGGTGAGGTTTCTGCCGGTAGATCGTGCCAATCTCATTAGTTTCCATCAGCCGCGAGTAGCCAGCTATATCCGCGGCAAATATCGCATTGAGGCGATGCTTCACGAAGTCTCTCCCCTATGCAGGAGGATATCGGAGTACGTGTGGGCAAATACCATAGCCAGTGGTGGATCAAAAAACCTCGCGTTCTGGCACAAAACAGACTCACCAACCAGATCGTGAAGCGAAAATCCAGCTGAAAGGCCGCAACGATTTTATCCACTCAGCCAACTTTTGTCTCAAAGCTGATTTCATAGAATTTAACTTACAAACATGGAAGAATCTATTGTGCAGCTCAATCCTTCAATGAACACTTAAAACTCTCCTCTGAAGCAAATTCACCGAAAATGAATCTGGTGGCATTTGCTTAACCATTTTCGGTATTAATATCTTGACGAAGAATGCAGGCCTTGTGGGTTCTGCCAGGATTATTATTTTTAGAGTTTCAGGTGTTTGTAATGCGTCAGGTTTTTAGTTTTTTTGCAGCAGCCATTTTTGCAATCAGTGTATTTCTGGCAATCATTCCAACAGACGCAAATGCCGGGGAAAAACAGTTTTTTAACGGCATTGCCGGTGACTGGCAGGGGCCCGGAGAGATTGTCGCCGGGAAATATAAAGGAACCAAATTTACCTGTAACCTGAAGGGTGAGACAAGCCTGGAAAATATGGGAATGAATATCGACGGCTATTGCCGGGTGGGTGTGTTTTCGCAGCCGATGTCGGCTAACATTCTTAAATCCGGCAACCGTTATCGTGGCAGATTTCTGGATGGCCAAACGGGAGAAGGAATGGATGTGACCAGCGGTCGTTTCTCAACTTCCATATTTGTTGTGGGATTAAAGCGAAAGAAACTGGATGCAACCATGGTTGCGCGTCTTGATGGGAACCGCAAATTAAACGTTACTATCTCAGTCCTGGTACAGGGCCAACTCGTTCCAGTAATCGGTATGGCCCTGGGCAAGACCACCCGGACCAGCCGGTTAAACCCTTAGAGTTCAAGAATACACTGGGTTTGATTTTGCATAAATTGATCAATATCACGGATATTTTCGCAACTCGGGGTGGTGCCCTTTGCAAAGGAATATTCGCCGATAGTGGGCAATTTATGCAAAATCAAACCCCTCTTGTGTATTCTTGAACAGACTCTTAACAAATAAAAAACTAATGATACCTTGAAGTCCAGACCAGTGATGCGCATATCTAAAGTATACTGGACAATAAAGTCCAGCAAACAGGAAAGGGCGAAGAAAGGTATATTGAAAATGACATTCCCCCGCGACAAATCGGAGGGCATGTTCGAAGCAGAAGATCACTCAGCAGTGAGCATCGTCGCAGTTTCATTTGCATTAATTACATTGTCACTGGTTAGCATCACTGTTTTTATCTAAACTTCGAAATTGAGCACTCAATAAAAGAGGCAGAGTCCCATCAAAAGATGGCTCTGCCCTTTTGTTTTTGGGATAGTTATTTATGATCCTCAGCTCATTTCCAGCAATACTTCCCCTAATACGTTGTCAAATTTCTCCAGATCCTCATCACACCCAACGCTCACTCTGATGAAACCCGTTTCAGGGGCAATGGAAGGCATGCGAATAAACACGGCTTTGCTGGTTAGAGAATTTACGATATCACGGGCGAATTGTTCATCACGCTTACAATCAATGGCGACAAAATTCGTAGCAGAAGGCAAAGCCTCATAACCATGTTTGTTTGCGATTAACCCCAGTTTTTCACGCCCTTTAACGACCTTTGCAACTGTTTCATTCAAATACGTTTGATCTTTTAAAGATGCCAATGCGCCAGCCTGGGAAACCCTGTTTACGCCAAAGTGATTTCTCACTTTCTCAAATTCCTTAATTAGTCCCGCCTCACCAATACAATAGCCAATTCGTGCACCAGCCATGGCATAGGCTTTTGAAAAAGTTCTGAATCGCAGCAGATTAGGGTTAGTTACGTCAAAGGCGGGCGTAGCGTCTTCAGGGGCAAATTCAATATAGGCTTCATCAAGAACCAAAACATTGTTTCCTTCAAAACCATCAATGAGCCTCTGTATTTCGTTGGCACTATGCCAACTTCCCATCGGATTATTCGGGTTGGAAAAATAACTTAAACTTGCGTCAACGCTTTTTGATTTCGATAAGATCGCATCAATGTCTTCATGATTGCCTTTCATAGGTACAAAATACAATTCACCACCATTGCCGTTGACATGGAAATTGAATGTCGGATAGGCCCCTTGAGTGGTAACCACCTTTCGCCCTGGCTCAACAAACAGGCGGCAGGTATAACCCAGCAAGGCATCAATGCCCTCCCCCACGACAATGTTTTCAATTCCCACCCCATAAAACTCAGCTAGCGCCTGCCTGATATCATAACAGACACTGTCACCATACATCCATAATTCAGGCAACGTGTCACGCATTGCAGACAGGGCCTTTGGAGAAGGTCCAAAGCCATTTTCATTAGCACCCAGGCGCAAATCAAACGGTTTTCCGATTTCACGTTCTTGTATCTCTGGCCCAACAAATGGCACCGATGAAGGCAATTTTGCCATGACGGGCGTAACAGGATAATTCGACATCATAGTTTTCCGTTATTTAAGGAGCGCTCAAATCATTGTTTGCAAAGTTCTTCAATCAGCTTCTCGGCACTTGGCAGAAAGCGCCTGGTTATCAGCGTTATTCCCTTGGCAGTCGGATGAATGCCATCACTCTGGTTCAAATCAGAATTGGCAACAACCCCATCAAGAAAAAACGGATAGAAGTGAATGTCATGTTTTGCCGCCAACGCCGGATATATCGCATTAAATTCATCAGCATATTTCTGACCCATATTAGGCGGTGATTTCATACCGGCCAGCAGCACTTTGATGTTTCTTTTTTTAAGATTCTGAATAATCGATTCCAGATTATTCTGAGTCTGGGTCGGTGCAATCCCTCTCAGAACATCATTGGCTCCCAATTCAATAATTACAGCATCCGTTCCTTGCTGAATTGACCAGTCGAGCCGTGCTAGTCCACCAGCCGTGGTATCCCCAGACACGCCAGCATTAATAATATTTGCTTCGATACCTTTGTCTTTAAGCAGTCTGGAAAGCTGTTCGGGAAACGCTTCACCAGGGGCCAGTCCATAACCCGCAACCAGGCTATCGCCCAGGACAACGATGTTTTTTTCTTCAGCTGATGATGGTTTTGTCGCCATCAGAATTAAAATGCAAACGGCAAACAATAGCCATTTCTCAAACCTTACCGAATTTTCACTTGTTGCCGAATTGTAATTCATCTCTAAAGGTCCATATTAAGTGTCCGACTCGATACACCGCATCAGGCGCTGAACCAAATATTGCGGTGATTTGCCATATCGTCTGATAGTACCTATCTCAATTGCCTACGGAGCGCGTCAAATGCAAGCTGAAATGCCGATTATTTCAATCAAAGATCTTCATCTGACCCTTGGAACCGGCGCTTCAAAAGTCCATGTCCTCAAAGGGCTGGATCTGCAAATAGACTTCGGCAAATCTGCTGGCATTGTCGGTCCATCCGGCTCCGGCAAATCTACCCTGCTCATGGTGATTGGTGGCCTGGAGCGCCCTGATAGCGGTAAGATACTGATAAACAATCAAGATTTAGACGAAATGAGTGAAGATGAATTGGCCGCTTTTCGCGGCCGCAACATTGGTATTGTATTCCAGTCCTTTCATCTGATCCCCAATATGACGGCACTCGAAAATGTCGCTGTTCCGCTGGAATTATCCGGTAAAAAAAATGCGATGAAACTGGCAGCAGATGAATTGGGTGCGGTTGGATTGGGTGATCGTTTGAATCACTATCCTGGGCAATTATCTGGTGGTGAGCAGCAAAGAGTGGCGATCGCCCGCGCTCTTGCTCCCAGACCGAAAATTCTGATTGCCGATGAACCGACCGGTAATCTGGATGATGACACCGGTGAACAGATCATCAATCTGCTTTTTGAAAAGCAACGCGAATATTCAATGACCCTGGCCCTGGTAACACATAACAATGCACTGGCCGCCAGATGTGATGATGTCATACGGGTAAAATCGGGAACGATAGACATTTCTCAAACTGTTTCACACGATTTTGAAACTCAACTTCAAGCCCAACATGTTTGATGATGAATATGGCTGGTAGTTCCACATCACAGACATTTATACCCGGGTTAAGTCTGGCATGGCGCTTTGCTTTGCGTGAGTTGCGTGGCGGCATGAAGGGCTTTTATATCTTTCTTGCATGTATTGCGCTCGGTGTTGGTGCCATTGCCGCTGTCAATTCCGTTGCCCGTTCTATCACTTATGGAATTTCCAATGAGGGTCAGGCATTATTGGGCGGTGATATTTCATTTTCAGTCCTGCAAAGAGATCTGCCGCAAAAAGAACTGAGATTTCTCAAAAATGCCGGAGAAATTTCAAGATCGACCCGGACCAGAGCAATGGCCAGATTACCTGATGGCAGTGACCAGGCGTTAATTGAATTAAAGGCGATTGATGCCGCTTATCCCCACTACGGTGAATTTAGCGGTCCTGATGGCCGATTAAAATACAAAGAACTGGGTTTGAATTATGCCTATGTCGACCAATCACTTATCGACCGCCTCAATATCAAGATAGGCGATACCATTGATATCGGGCAGGCCAGCTTCATCATATCACAAACCATTGCCAGTGAGCCCGACCGATTGGGTGAAGGTATGGCATTCGGTGCCAAAGTGATCATCTCCCATGAAGCGATGGCATTGACCCAATTGATTAAGCCTGGCTCGTTGATCCGATACACCTATCAACTCAAAGACCCTTCTCTTTCACCGGCGGGATTGGCCAACCTGATAAAAGAAGCGCAAACCAGATTTCCCGATACCGGCTGGCGCATACGTTCGCGGGAAAATGCAGCCCCATCGCTCGCCAGAAATATTCAAAGATTTTCCCAATTCCTGACCTTGGTCGGTTTAACCGCGCTAATCGTTGGTGGCGTGGGAATAGCCAATGCAATACGCGCTTTTCTTGAAACAAAACGACCGGTGATTGCGACATTCAAGTCTTTGGGTGCTCCAGGAGGATTTGTTTTTCTCATCTATCTGTTGCAGATCATGCTTCTTGCAGTTTTGGGTGTGGCGATCGGACTGGTACTTGGCGCACTTGCCCCATTGGTCGCCGCAGAAGCGTTAGCCGGACTTGTTCCAATTTCGCGAGAAGTACTGTTTTTCCCACCTGCCCTTGGACTTGGTGCAGCATTCGGCTTGTTGACGGCATTGGCTTTTACCATTCTACCGTTGGCGAACTCTAATGAAATTCCTGCCGCTGCCCTGTTCCGCTCAACCGGCTTCACACTTAATTCTCTGCCCAAACCTGGTTATCTGGCTATCATGATCATAGCCATATTGGCACTGGTCAGCCTGGCAGTATTCAGTTCCGATAAACGCGATATCGCATTGGTGTTCACCGGTGCCATGTTGTTTGCATTCGTCCTGTTACAGGCCGTTTCTTATGCAATCCAGTATCTGGCGCGTATCGCACCGGCAATACGTTCGGTAGAATGGCGAATGGCGATTGCAAACATTCACAGGCCCGGTGCCCTGACACCCTCGGTCGTAATGTCTCTTGGCCTGGGTCTGGCTTTGCTGGTTGCACTGACCCAGATTGATGCCAATCTGCGACGCCAGATAAACGGCAGTTTACTGGAAAGTGCTCCGGATTTTTTCTTTGTCGACGTGCAAAGTAATGAGGTCGACGCTTTCAAACAAAAACTTCAGACCATTGTGCCCGAAAGCAAGGTGTTTTCCGTTCCCATGTTGAGAGGCCGCATCATTGAATTGAAGGGAATTAGAGCTGAAGATTATGATGCGGGTGAAGGTGCCTGGGTTTTGCGTGGTGACCGGGGCATTACCTATTCAAAAAACCTGCCGAATAACTCCACTTTAAGCAAAGGAAAATGGTGGCCTGAAGATTATCAGGGAGAGCCATTGGTGTCTTTTACTGCTGAGCAGGCAGAGTTTTTGAATCTCGATGTCGGTGATACATTATCAGTCAATGTTCTGGGCAGAACCATCAAAGCGAAGATTGCAAGCCTGCGCAATGTAGAGTGGGAAAGCATGGGGATCAATTTCGTACTGGTATTTTCGCCCAACACATTTGCCGGCGCTCCCCATTCATATTTGTCTACATTGTCTATCAGTGCAAAATCCAAAGCGGTACCAGATGGTGAAATCATCCGGCAAATTATTAAATCATTCCCCTCTGTCACCAGTGTTCGCGTAAGGGATGTGCTTAATACTGTGAACAAAATAATTGGCCAGTTGTCCACCGCCATCCGGGTTGCAGCGTCTGTGACGCTCATTGCATCTGTGCTTGTTCTGGCCGGCGCACTGGCAGCGGGAAACCGCGCCCGTGTGCATGACAGCATTGTCCTAAAAACACTGGGAGCAACGCGATGGACCCTGATCAGAACGTTTATTTATGAATATGCTCTGCTTGGTTTGTCAACGGCCTGCTTCGCCCTGCTGGCAGGTGGCATTGCCTCATGGTTTGTAGTTTCAGAAATAATGCAGTTCCCGTCCAGTTTCATACCCTCTATTGCGATAGTGACCTTGTTGATCGCGCTGATCTTTACAGTCGGCTTTGGATTAGTCGGCACCTGGAGAATTTTGGGCCAAAAAGCCTCACCGATCCTGCGCGAACTATAAAGATAACGACTTAAACCATTCAATTCATTGCACTTTTATCAAAGTGTGCATTATTACACATGCAATCTCAAAAAAAATCCCTATATATGATCCAGCAGCGAAGAAATCCCCCCTTCGCTTCGTCCTCCAGACAAAGAAAATCCCGGTCCTGAACAAGCCGGGATTTCTTGTTTTGGTGGCTAAATAATTCTGTAGCAAATACTTTTCGCAAGTGCGTCGGATGCAATTTCTCATGCATGATGAACCAGATGGTGATTTTCCTCATAATTGGTGGAGGGATAATGAAATCCGGTTGCCGGCCTTTCGAAAGTATCCGGGCTGGTGTTGCCAATTTAACCATGGCGACGTTTCGGTAACGAGATTATTCCTACTGAGTCAGAATACCGCATTTAAGAATTCTGGCCTTTGATTCATAAGGTTTCTATCTTTATTGGAAGGATAGGACAATGGGTTGTTTGGCTGAGGTTAGTGGCGTGGATGCGGCATTTGGTGACTATATGGGT
>JAAENI010000829.1 GCA_024224595.1 Hyphomicrobiales bacterium | reverse complement strand
CAATCAAGCATCCGTAATTTCTCCGCTTTGGAAAATTTCAAGCGGGTAGATAATTCTTCCACTCTCTGGGTATTGGGAGGTAGCATTATTTGCATGCGCGCCATAATATCCATCGGCCAGTCGAGGTCTTGTTCTGCGTTAATAAGGTCTGTGACGAAATCAATTCCCCATTTCTCACTTTCCGGCAAAACCACACTCAAAACACCCGTTGTGCGCATCCACAAAATTGCTCTGGAAGGGTCGCGGACACTCAGAATTTTTTTCAACTCCATCCACACCCGTTCAACGGACAAAGTGAGTATTCCTTTTTTCAGACGCGCGCAGGCTTTCAGACCCTCGCTATCCGGGCGACCTTTCCCGTAACGTGCAAAGAACCGGAAAAACCGCAATATCCTCAAATAGTCTTCCTCTATTCTGTCTGAGGGCTCACCAATAAATCGAACATTGCGCTCAACAAGATCATGATAGCCTTCGAGCGGATCAAAAATGACGCCGTATCGATCACAATACAGCCCGTTCATGGTTAAATCCCGACGCCTGGCATCTTCCAGCCAACTGCGCCCAAATTCCACAACAGCATGGCGACCATCCGTTTCCACATCACGGCGAAGGGTTGTAATTTCATAAGGGCGGCTATCGATCACAGCAGTAACGGTTCCATGAGACAGTCCGGTGGCAATAGAACGTATTTTAGCTTTGTCTAATCGTTTCAGAACGTTTTTCGGTACTAAAGTTGTCGACAAATCGACATCGCTGATTTTTTCACCAAGGATCGAGTTACGCACAGCTCCGCCATTAACGCGAGTTTGCTCATCGTCCTCTTCAAGCAGGTCAAATATCTTCTGCAGCCCGGGCTGGTTTAACCAGCTTGAATGCTCGGGATCTAGTCTCAACTTTTCACTCATTTATAAATCCGGTTGTAAAACAGGCGCACGATGCCTGCTGTCACACCCCAAATGCGTTGATCATCCCACAACATTTCATAGTAATAGCGCTCAATGTTCTCAAACATGATACTGCCAATAATGTGATTATCCGGGTCCATGAGAAAATCCAGAGGCACCTCAAAAATATATTCTACCTCATCGCGATTGGCGTTAAATGCCGCGTTGGTATCTACCAAACCCACAACAGGAGATATCAGATAACCTGATCCCGTATGATAGTCCGGCAATTGACCCAGCACATCAACCAAATCTGCCTCAACGCCTATTTCCTCATGGGTTTCACGCAGTGCCGCATAACGGGCGCTTTCATCGCTTGCATCAATTTTACCGCCAGGAAATGAAACCTGCCCGGAGTGGGATTTTAGTTTTTCAGTGCGCTTGGTAAAAATTACACTCAACCCGCCGGAGCGCTCTATAACCGGGATCAACACAGCGGCAGCCTTCACTGCTTTTTCGACCAGTGAATTCTGATAGTCTGGGTTAAGCACGTGGTCACCTTCGGGTAAATTCAGGGAAACATCTGAATTTTTCCCAAGCTGTTCGGCAACATTTCGACGAAAATTTGAGCCCGACAACAGTTTTGGCACTGCCACATCCATTTCATTATTCCTGTTTTAAAGCATCATTCAATAACACAGGATCATCATGCGGTAAGACGTTGAAGATCATCGGATGCCATAATGGGGAAAACCATTCCCTTACTCTTTACACAAAACATCAATACGCCTTCAACTTCAATCTCTTCACCCAAAGCAATTAATTCATACATCACCGGTCTGGCCAGTAGAGCTTCCAATCGTCCGCGCACCAATATATACGGCTTGACACCATTATTTTCTTTAACAGTAACAAACCGTATCGGATTGTCAGGTCCCGCTTCTATCAGATCACCGACATTTGTTCTAAACGTAATAATCTGTTGTTCATCAACTTGATGTGCATTCATCTCCACTGCAACAAAATGAGCATCTTCAACACGAATGCCAATCTTTTCAACAGGTGTTACCAGATAGGTCTTTCCATCGTCATCTTTGCGAAGCACTGTAGCAAACAACTGCACCAGAGCGTGGCGACCAATCGGTGTTCCCATGTAAAACCAGGTTCCATCGCGGCGTATTTCCATGTCCAGATCACCACAAAACTCCGGTTCCCACTTCTCTACGGGAGCCGGTCCACGACTGAATTTGCCTGCCCTTGATATCAGCGCCTGCAATCCGTCAATACTGGAAATATTCGAATTATCGTTCATGGTTTATTCCTGTAGACACCGCTACCCGACCTCTGCCTCACTGGTTAACTTATGAATCATTGCTGTCTGGGTCTTGATCAAATCATTATTACCCAGTTGTAATGCCACAATTTCAATGTAACCATGGTATGAACCAGTGTCTGCAGACAATTTGATTATTTGATAAAATAGACACAAAAATGACGGAACAAAAATGAGCGCAATTGATATCAAACTCTCCAACACCAATGAAAAAGCAATCATCAAACTGGCTGAGGATGCGGTCAACGATATCGCAGAAACTAAAAAGACTATTGGCGAAGTGATTTTCGGACAGGATGAAGTCATTGAGCAGTCACTGAACACAATATTATGCGGTGGTCACGCACTTTTGGTTGGTTTGCCTGGCCTGGCAAAGACTAAGCTGGTTGAAACGCTTGGTATTGCCCTTGGCCTGGATGATCAGCGAATCCAGTTTACCCCTGATCTGATGCCCTCAGATATTCTTGGATCTGAAATTCTTCATCAGGATGAAGAAGGTAAACGTAATTTTCAATTCGTCAAAGGACCAATATTCGCACAATTGCTGATGGCTGATGAGATCAACCGTGCATCACCTCGCACCCAAGCGGCTTTGTTACAGGCGATGCAGGAGCACCACGTAACCATCGCCGGTAAACGCTTTGATTTACCAGCACCATTCCATGTTCTGGCAACTCAAAATCCGCTTGAACAAGAAGGTACCTATCCGTTACCAGAAGCACAACTGGACCGGTTTCTAATGCAGATCGATGTTCATTATCCTGATCTGGAAGCAGAACGCCGCATCTTGGTTGAAACCACCGGTATTCAGCAGGGTTCCGCCAGCAAAATACTGAATACCAAGAAATTGCTCGACATCCAGACTCTGGTTCGCCGTATCCCTGTTGGTAAAAGTGTGGTTGATGCAATTCTTGAACTGGTACGTTCAGCCAGACCTGGCGCCGCGAATACTCAACACGAAGAATATATTTCCTGGGGTCCGGGTCCCCGCGCATCTCAGGCTTTGATGCTGACAGTTCGTGCTCGCGCCCTACTGGATGGTCGCCTTGCTCCAAGTGTCGATGATGTATTGGCTTTGGCAGAACCTGTACTCCAGCACCGAATGCAATTATCGTTTGCAGCACGCGCTGAAGCAATCACCGTGCGAGATATTATTGCAGACCTGAAACCCAAGATTGGTTGAGGAAAAGTATTGGCCGGTCAAATCGGAACAATAGCATCGCGCGAGTCGGGTAGAGAAACTCTGGCCCGTGCAAGAGCACGAGCAGTTTTGATCCCTGATTTGCTCGTTGAAGCCAGCCGAATTGCCAACAATGTACTTTCTGGTTGGCATGGTCGTCGCAAACGCGGAATTGGAGAAAACTTCTGGCAGTTTCGACATTATATCGGCGGCGAACCAGCCTCGACAATTGATTGGCGAAGATCAGCGCGTGATGATCAATTGTATATCCGCGACAGGGAATGGCAGGCTGCCCACACAGTCTGGTTGTGGGTAGATGAGTCGCCTTCAATGCTGTACAAATCTGATGCCTCACTGGTCTCCAAACAGTCACGGGCGCTGGTTTTGGCTTTCGCAATGAGCGAATTACTGGCCCGAAGTGGCGAACGCATTGGCTGGTTGGGATTAACCAAACCCATTGTTTCACGCAATGCAGCCGAAAAACTGGCCTCCTTTCTGCTCAATTCCCAACCGCAAACCGAAATTCCAGACATTACTGACCTTAGACGATTTGCCGATGTCATCTTGTTCAGTGATTTTCTTGATCCAGTCGATAAAACAATTGAGAAAATTACCCAAATCGCCCGCTTTGGCATACGTGGACACCTCGTGCAAATTGTAGACCCTGCGGAGCAACGCTTCCCCTATGGGGGCCGGGTTGAATTTGATGATCCAGAAACCGGGTTGCGTATTACAACAGGTAATGCACAAAATATATCCACAGAATACAAAAATCTTTTCAATGCGAGAATTCAGAAATTGCGTTCACAGGCGATTAAGCTTGGGTGGAGTCATACCATCCATCAAACCGATAACCTTGCCTCACAAGCACTTGTAGCACTTCACACCAATCTTGCCAGCAACGCTGCTCATTCCGTCGCCAATCTGAATGGAGCTAGATAGTGGGTAGCACATCATTCCTGGGACTGCCTTTAGGCTTCGCTTTTCCCTGGGCTTTGCTCGCGTTGTTGTTATTACCTGTTTTATGGTGGTTGTTGCGTTTGACACCTCCTCGTCCAACCCGTGAACCGTTTCCGCCTACAAGAATATTGGCGCATCTGATTGCGCGCGAGGAAACGCCTGCACGCTCCCCCTGGTGGTTGACATTACTTCGCCTTTTAATGGCGGCACTGGCAATTGTTGCAATGGCTGCGCCTGTCTGGAATCCCGGCGCCGCGAAACTATCAGGAAATGGCCCGTTATTGATGGTCCTCGATAATGATTGGGCAAGTGGAACCGATTGGGAAGAACGACTGATAAGTGCTAATGCGATCATTAACGAGGCAGAAGCTGCAGACCGTGAAATTATTGTGCTATCCACCGCAAATGATGCTCGTCAAAAAATAGAAATCGCGTCACCCGATGCACTCAGGGTAATACTTGCATCCTGGACAAATCAGCCGGTGCGTCCTGATTATGTCCTCTCTGCTCAGAAAGTTGCAGAGGCAAATCAAAAATACTCACCCTCAAGTATTGTTTTTCTCTCAAGTGGCGTAGAACAAAAAGGCATAATTAGGCTGGCTGAAGAACTGCAGGTTAAAGCTTCGCAGAAAATTCTCTTTTTACCCGACACACAAAATACTATCGTTATCAACTCTGTCGACAATCAACCCGGCGCAATGGTCGGAGAGATGGTACGAGCCAATTCCAAAGGCTCCAAAACTGTCAGCATCACCGGTCTCGACATAAAAGGCATATCAATTGCCCGTCAGCAGATTGTTTTTGATGATGGCGAAAAAACAGCAAACTTCCAATTTGAAATTCCCGTTGAGTTGCGCAATGACATCGTTCGGATAGTTATTGATGGAATACAAAATGCTGGAGCTGTAAAATTGCTTGATGAAAGCAATCGGCGACGCCTTGTGGGTTTGATATCAGGTGAAAAACATAACAACGCACAACCGTTGTTATCCCCACTTTATTATATTTCAAAAGCCCTGGAACCCTTCAGCGATATCCGTCGTGCCAACAATGCAAATATTGATATTGCCATCCCTGAATTGATTACCAATGGCGTTTCTACCATCATCTTGGCAGACATCGGTGTGTTGCCGAGTGAAGCTTCTCAAAAAATTCGCCAATGGGCAGAAAACGGCGGAATGCTGATTCGATTTGCCGGACCCCGTTTAGCGGCCGCGCCAAACAACGATTTGCTGCCGGTACGTATTCGAAGAGGTGACCGTAATATCGGCGGTGCGTTATCCTGGGAAAAGCCCAAACCAGTTGCGGAGTTTGAAATTGGCAGCCCGTTTTTTGGTCTGGAACCGCCCCAGGAGGTTTTTGTCTCCAGACAGGTGTTGGCCCTGCAAGAAACTAATCTGGCCAAAAAAACCTGGGCACGATTGAGTGATGGTACGCCTCTGGTAACTGCCGAAAAAATTGGTGCTGGCTGGACTGTTCTGTTTCACATAAGTTCGGATGCCAGTTGGTCCAATCTGCCAATTTCCGGCACCTTTGTCGAGATGCTGCGAAGAGTGGTAAACCAATCCAGATCTTCCCTGAGCTTAACCAACAAGGCCCAGTCCCGGAGCCTTCCCCCATTGCGTTTGCTGAACGGGAAGGGTCGAATGACCGCACCCGATATTAATACCAAACCGCTCAACTTGAAAAATGGCGTTATGCCCGTGGTTTCTTTGGCGAATCCTCCAGGAATATATGGAACTCAAGATGGATTCCGGGCGCTAAATTTGTTCAATTCCGATGCAGATTTGAAGTTGCTAGGCCGTGATATTCTTGGCAATGACACCATTGTTACCCGCTATGCAGGACAACGGCCTTTGTTGCTTGCACCATGGGCATTGCTCCTGTTGGCATTATTGCTGATCCTGGATTGTGTCAGCGTGTTATGGATGGCTGGCCAGTTCAGGTATCTCAAACTAAGACTTCCTGGAGGCAACTCAACCAGACACGCTGCATTCCTTGCAGGGCTTGTTCTAGTATTTTCCATCATCACCGATTCGCCACCGACTTTGGCCCAGGAAAATAGTAACACTTCAAATACGATTCCGGTTGAGGAATTATCAAAGGATTTTGATTTTACACCCTCTTTGCGCACACGTTTAGCCTATGTCATCACTGGCATAAGTCTGGTCGATGAAACCAGTGAAGCAGGACTATTGGGGCTGACGAAGTATTTGACAGAGAGAACTGCCATTGAACCCGGCGAACCCATTGGCGTCGATATAGCCAAAGATGAATTGGCTTTTTATCCAATCATTTACTGGCCTGTTCATACATCAAGCGGATTGCCTGATGCACAAACAATGGCTCGTATCGATGCCTACATGAAAAAGGGTGGTTCAATCCTGTTTGATACCAGAGACCAGATATCAGGTTTCAGCGGCGGTACTTCTCTTTCACCGGAAGCTACAATGTTACAGGCAATATTGATAAATCTGGACATCCCGCCACTGGAACCCGTGCCCGAAGACCATGTCCTCACCAAGAGCTTTTTTATTCTTTCACAGTTTCCAGGCAGATATACCGGTGGTGATTTATGGGTTGAACAATTACCCGATGAACAACAATCAGAAAAAAGACCCGTGCGTGTCGGTGATGGTGTATCTTCTATCATGATTACTAGCAACGATCTGGCTGGTGCCTGGGCGATAGACAGGCAATCGCGCCCGATCTATCCAATAGTTCCGCCCAACCCAATTCAACGTGAAATCGCTTTTCGTGTCGGCGTTAACCTGATTATGTACGCGATGACCGGTAACTATAAATCTGATCAGGTACACATTCCCGCTCTTCTGGAACGGCTGGGGCAATAGAGAAACGTTATGAATTCATTCAACATAACCTTTGCACCTGAGTTTCCAATTTGGCTAATTGTTACAGTAGCCATGTCGTCCGCAGTGCTGGTGATATGGGGGCTGAGCGCTCGCCTGCGCGGATCATGGCTGCGAGCACTCGCATGGCTATCAATAACACTGGCAATGCTGAACCCCTCGATTAACGCGGAGGATCGCGAACAACTCAAAAGCATCATCGCGCTCATTGTCGATCAAAGCGCCAGTCAGAAACTTGACATCCGACAAAAACAAACGGAAGAAATTCGCAACAGTATTGTCGAACGCGTCAAAAAGCTGAGCAATTTTGAAATTCGCGAGCTGGAAGTTCGTGATCAGATTTCGCAAACAACTGACATTTCTACAGCTCTGTTCCAGGGATTAAAAACTGCATTGCAGGATGTCCCGCCAGAACAGGTGGCAGGCGCAATATTTATTACCGATGGTCAGGTTCATGATATCCCGAAATCCTTACGCTCATTGGGTCTTAATGCTCCTGTGCACGCCTTGATCACAGGCAACCAATCCGAACGAGACCGCCAAATTACCATTATCAAGGCACCCCGTTATGGTAGCGTGGGCGAACAGGTTACGCTAATTTTTCGCGTCGACCAACAGGGCATCAACAATACAAAAGCGTTGCGGGTTACAATCTTGGTTGATGGAGAAGAACATTCGATCGAGGAAGTCAAATCCGGCCATGACAATGAGGTTGATCTGAAAGTTCCCCATGGGGGCAAAACAGTAATCGAATTTCGTGTTGAGGAAGCTGACAAGGAAATATCAATTATCAACAACCGGGCGTATTCAACCCTATATGGTATCCGTGAGAATTTGCGCGTTCTTTTGATATCAGGCGAACCTCACGCGGGAGAAAGAACCTGGAGGAATTTATTGAAATCAGATGCATCAGTTGATCTCGTACATTTTACGATATTGCGCCCTCCGGAAAAACAGGATGGCACGCCAATCAATCAGTTATCATTAATTGCATTCCCGACCCGGGAATTGTTTGTCGAAAAAATTGATGAGTTTGACCTGATTATTCTGGATAGATATTCACGTAGAGGTGTTTTACCGACTTTGTATTTCGACAATATTGCGCGTTACGTGGAAGATGGCGGTGCAGTTCTGATTGCGGCAGGACCT
>JAAENI010000828.1 GCA_024224595.1 Hyphomicrobiales bacterium | reverse complement strand
CATCCTTCCACAACTACACGATATTCTGAAATGGCTGGGCTCCGCCTATCTGTTGTTTCTCGTCTGGAAAATCGCAACTGCGGCTCAACCAAAACAGGGTAAGAGGGAAGCCAAACCCTTATCTTTCCTGCAGGCGGCTTTATTCCAGTGGATCAATCCAAAGGGGTGGATTATGTCAGTTGCAGCACTGGCTAATTACACTACAACAGATACCAGTTATTTGATGCAAACATTAATGGTTGCCTGGGTATTTTTTCTGACATCCCTGGGAGCGACAACTTCCTGGGCATATTTTGGCGCCCTCATTAGAAGATTGCTTCGATCATATCTAGCATTGAGGATATTTAACACAATGATGGCAGCGCTCATCGTCGCTTCCATAGTACTTTTGTATTTGTAATGAAAAGGCTGGCAGTATTCAGAGCATTATCGATTGCAAAATCCGGTAAATCCTAAGATGATAAGGTAATACAAGATAACCGGGTTCAGATCGATGAGACGAAGCCATATGAAAAAGTTGAAAGAACAACAAAATGCTGGATAAACGAAAATTCTATATCAATGGTGAATGGGTTTCACCAGCTAAAACCAATGACTTTGAAGTGATCAATCCTTCAACGGAACAACCCTGCGCTGTTATTTCGCTTGGTGGAGAGGCTGACACGCAAGCTGCAGTCGAAGCGGCAAAACAGGCTTTCGACAGTTGGCGTCAGACCCCTAAGTCAGAACGTTTGGCGTTGATAGAAAAACTGGCGGAAATTTATCAGGCGCGTAGTCAGGAAATGGGTGAAGCCATTTCAATGGAGATGGGTGCGCCCATTTCACTTGCCAACACAGCCCAGGTAGGATCAGGAACCTGGCATATTGGAAATTTCATTCGCGCGTTTAAAAACTTCGAATTTGATCGACCTCTGGGTGACCATGCACCCAATGACCGGATATTATACGATCCGATCGGTGTTTGTGGGTTGATCACACCCTGGAACTGGCCAATGAATCAGGTAACGCTGAAAGCTATTCCTGCCATGGCGGTAGGTTGCACCGTTGTGCTGAAACCTTCTGAAATTGCACCTCTGTCTTCGATGTTATTTGCCGAGATGGTTGATGAAGCCGGTTTTCCGGCAGGTGTGTTTAATCTGGTCAATGGTGATGGTCCGGGTGTCGGTACACAATTGTCCGGTCATCCGGATGTGGACATGATTTCCTTTACCGGCTCTGCTCGTGCGGGTACGGCAATTTCCAAGAATGCTGCCGATACGATCAAGCGGGTCAGTCTGGAACTGGGCGGCAAGGGCGCCAATGTCATTTTTGCTGATGCTGATGAAAAGGCTGTCAAACGTGGTGCAATTCATTGTTTTGGCAACACCGGGCAATCATGTAATGCACCGACAAGAATGCTGGTTGAACGTTCCTACTATGATGAAGCGGTTGCCATAGCCAAAGACACTGCAGAAAAAACAGCAGTCGATGTGTCTTCAAAAGAAGGGCGTCATATTGGACCAGTGGTATCTAAACTGCAGTTCGATAAAATTCAGACATTAATTGAAAAAGGAATTGACGAAGGCGCGCGCCTGGTTGCCGGTGGACCCGGTCGTCCGGATGGAATTGAAAAGGGATATTTTGTCAAACCGACTGTTTTTGCCGATGTCAATAATGACATGACCATTGCACGTGAGGAAATTTTTGGACCGGTTCTCTCCATTATACCGTTTGACAACGAAGAAGAAGCGGTAAAAATTGCCAATGATACGGTATATGGCTTGACCAATTATGTGCAAACACAGGATGGTGCCAAAGCCAATCGTATGGCTAGAAACCTGCGTTCTGGAATGGTTGAAATGAATGGAACCTCCAGAGGTGCCGGTTCACCTTTTGGCGGGTTTAAACAGTCTGGCAACGGCCGTGAAGGCGGTGTCTGGGGTCTGGAAGACTTTCTGGAAGTTAAGGCCGTCAGCGGGTGGAGTGTGGAATAAAACCTGTTTGGCGTTCAATCGACAATTAGCGACGGGGAGACTGCGATTTACAGGTGGGTGGTAAGAATTTTGAAACGGAATAATAACAGACTTTATTTTCTGTGGCTAGCGTCCGTTGATTTTAAAACAAACGGAATGACCGTTTAGAGCCCATTTAAATCAAACTGACCCTGTCGTTCACAGAGCATTTGGAAACAGTGTTGTTTGGAAAGAATGGCCCGGAACAGTCATTCACAACCCTGCAAAAACGAGGCACAAAGCTGTGCCCGATTGATAAAGATCAACGAATCTTTCCGGTCACCGATGGTAGTAAGTGGAATTATGTCGAGTTTGTTTACATTGATGGGGGAGCGAAGATCGCAAGTTGGGATTGCGCACGGTCATCGGTTTTTCGGTTCGGCATTATTCCTGTTTGTATTGCTAATTATCATATTGGCTGTTCCGGAAAACTTCGCCCGCGCCCAAACCGGCGGCGACAGTGGCAATACGATAGACACCAGGCTGTCTGACTGTCATGCTTATCTGTCAACCGCGGCTCAGCAGATTGATGCGTCACGTTTTCGTGGACTCTCAATTATTGGCGAACCCGTCATTGATGAGAAGCAGGGGAGTTGCAATTTTCGGTTCAACGGCGAAATGAAAGACAAAAATGGGGACTGGCAACCTGTCGACACACTGACTCTACATTTTTACATTGACGACATACGTGCCCAACTGAATCAAAATAAGGGCGAGGGCACGGAAAACAAAGTTTGCATGGAATGGAAAACCGCCGAGTGGTGTTCCGATCAAAAAAATATTTGCACAGCAACCAAGACATATAACAGTTGCATCAAGTGGGCAGGAGATATTCAGACTCCTCATTGCGTAAAGCGGAGGACCTATACAGTATGTTCAAAAAGAGACTGGATTTGCACACAACCTAATTCGAGAACTTATTGCGATAAATGGGGTATTCCCGAGCCAGCCCAGTTGCCTCCTGTAGCCGAAACTCCAGAAAAACAACCCGAAATGCGTCTGGTCTGGAATGACGAGATGCAGAAAACGGACAATTGGTGGGACAGGAAACGTAGTTTGTCCAATCTGGAGGATGTGATTGTCACACCTCCTAATGGAATCACTCTTGAGCTGCCGTTTGATCGGGATGGCCGCGTAATCGTGGAAACGCCCGCAGGAACCTTCGAGATTGAGATTCCCGCGGGAATGTCTGTAAATCAAGCCATTGAAAAACTGGTGGGCAATAACCTGATAGGTCAGTTTGCGGGCGGAAAACCGGCAAGCAATACAAAACTTGTGCCCGTCGACCAGGCGGGTGAAGTTCATGATCTGCGGCTTGCATCGGGGCAATCCTTTCGAATTCATGCAATAAAACCCGGAACACCGTTGGACAATCGCGAGACCATGCAGGGTCGTGGCAAGATCACCCTATACAACTCCTCCACGCCAACAGGCCCCACTGTGGTTTCATACAGTCCCTACAAGGGAAGCATTGAGGCGAAGAAGGGCGAAAAAGCAAGCGTTCTGAGGGATATCGTGCTGCCCACGGCCGCTGACACGGCATTTGATGTGGGCGAAACGGCTCTGGGTGCTATTCCAGTCGTCGGTGTTACCTATTTCACCGCAAAAGAAACAGTAAAATTCTCCAACAAATTCGACGAAAACTACACCACAGACCCGATCAACAAACGGCTCGCTCTTGCAAATTTCGCTGTCCGTTTTTCTGTGGCAAAAGCAGCGACGGACATGGTGGTTGGAGAAATCGGCGTGGGGGCCGCCAGGCTTCTGGAAAAATCGGGAATAAGGTTGACTGAAAAGGTGACAGGTGGAGTCGTTACTTTAGCATCAGAAGAGGTGCGGGAAAAAACAGTCGAGTTGGTTGTCACCCTACTCGCTGGTCAGGCGCAACTTGCGAGTGAAAACACCGTGCGGTTGGTATTCGATAAACACACCTCGGAACCGGTTTCATTGCAACAGTTATCGTCGGAAATTCTTATGGAACAACAAATCCAGGATGCCAAAGCCCGGGACTATGTTCTATACACTCAGGGATGGGATCCGTCTACTGGGCGGGAACTTCCTGAACGTGAAAATGCTAGTGAGCTCAAAGAGAATTACTATAAGGAAGTTGAGGAACTCAGGCGATTACTGCCGCCCGAAGTGATCAAGGAAATTGATGCTTCCTGGGCCGTGCGCGGACAAAAGACTCCTGTCTCATATAGAAATATCAATAGAAAAATGACGAAGCACAGGAGAAAAAATCAATCGAAGAAAAAATGAAGAGGACCTTCTTTAAGTGAATAAACTGGTGGTTTTGCATAACAGTCTTGTCTCGAAAACTAGTCTGATGAAACTGGTTGTCGCGATTGCGGTCGTGCTGTTGGCAACCGGCATTTCACAGTCACAAGAAGCCAACACATCCAATTCAAGCGATGTCTATGCAATCAAGATGCCGCACACCATTGCGATTCCTCCCGATCAACTTGCTGCCGATGTTGCCGTAGCGGTTGGCGCAGCCATGGAAATAAATGGATTCGATCACCGAGCGCCGGCCTTTGGGACAATCCAACCCGGTTACACAGCTCCTGGTATTACCAAAACCGTTCCCTTTGATCCAGCTGGCTTTCGCCTGGTGACCGTTGGTCTCAAGCGGGTGTTTACGGATGCGCAAAAACAGCCTAACAGAAACGTGGTTGCCGACATTCTGGTCTCCGATAATATCGGCAGGCGAGCACAACTCAGATTGGTTTTGGACTATAGGATCGGCCCTGAGACCATTGTGTTAAATCAAGCCTTGATGTCTCCGATTTCGCCTGCGGTTCCTGAAGCGCTGCTTGTCATGACTTCCGGCCAGAATCTTCCGACAAGTTGGAGTTCGCAAGCACCAAATTATCTGGATGTAATGCAATTTCTTGAGGTTGGCGCGGAAACGGCGGACCTGTGCGACATCAAACAGCCCGGTGCTTTTGTCATCTTCCCTGAACGTTTGCCGGAAAGCGAAACCATTGCGCTGGCAATTTCCGACAAACCGTTCGCACTGAAATCCGCCGACAGCGACAACCAGCTGGTTTTCAACGATACGGGCTGGCGCATTGCGGCAATGGATATCAACAATCCGTGCGGAACAGAAGAAAAACACCTTCTGGTTCTCAGAAACCTAAACAATGTTGTCAGTGTCATCGCTTCCTTTGACCTCAAGCATCCAACCGCAGTCGAATTTACCTATCATGATGCCGCGACACCAACAATGACTCAAACCGCCTTGGGCGACAAAGAGATTGAAACCGCTCCGCTCCAACAGCCGTCAAAAGAGCCTGAAGGCAAAGCGAAAATTCATCAGTGTGACCTTCTAGCGGCGGACCCTAGGGATCCTGACAAAGTAGCAGAGGTCTCCAACACTGATGAATTCGGCAATCCGTTCGATCCGTTGAAAGCTTTCAATGCCTGTTCAAAAGCGTTGGAGGACTGGCCGGCAAGTCCGCGGTTCAAGATTTATTTGTCAAACACGCTGGAGGCTCTGAGAATTCAACCGCAGACACCTCAGGCCGCTCTACAATTCAACTCGATTGATTTAGTCGAGGAAGCAGCACGATCCGGGTACCGGCACGGTTTTTTTGCGTTGGGAATGTATGCGTTGAGCGGACAATACCTCGAAAGCGGCTCTGACACAGCCCGCACCGCCGTGGGATATTTGACCTTGGCAGCAGAAAATGATCACCTTCCGGCGATGGTTGCCCTTGCCCAAGTTCTTGAAGGCAGCAAAGGGAATTTCCCGTATCCCAATTACAAGCAGGCAGCGGCCTATTTCCTCAAGGCCTTGAAACGTAATAGTTTCGAAGCAAGGGAAGCCTTGTTGTTATATCCCGAATCCCGTGCGCCACAGACCATTACCGCGATACAGGAACATTTGGCCAGCGAGGGATTATACTACGGCAAGATAGATGGAGCAGTCGGGCCCAAAACGAAGAATGCAATTGAGAACTTCGTTCTTCGATAACAATTACGACAATCCTGTATGTCGGACGGAAAATATTGTGTTCGCTCTGTTTAGTGACCACTTTGACCAAATTGAATGGAGATGTGGATGACGCCGAGTTGCAGAATCACCGGGGTTGGCACAAAATGCCGATGGCTCGCGTGTCGTGGGTAGAACACCGAACTATATTCAAAACGGTAGTTTATCCGCATTGCTGCCGTTGGGTTTGATACCTAACGAGGCAATTTACGGCAGAGTTGAGGTATGCATTAGTTTATATAAAAATCTGAAATATTCTCTTAGACCGCTTCTTGATGCGGAGTGGTCCCAATCGAGGGGACTTCTTGATTATCTGACAAACAGAGAAGTGGTTGATTCTATTATGTTTACACTCAGGTTACCACCTCAGTGTGACTGTTAAAGAGTTGGTAGTCGAATAAGAGTGCGCAGACATTCACTCAAAATTCAATTTTAATACTCACCTAATTGACATGTGACCAAATACACAGTCACCCGTGCGATTGATCCTTATATTTTCACCATAGCGAGAATAAATTCAGAACCGATGGTGGTCAAACCAATGTCAAAGTTAAACAAAACGCTGATAGCAGGTCTTGCAGCCCTGTCATTTTGCATTCCCAACACCAATACCGCTCAGTCTGAGGAGTTTTTGTCGGGTAAATTCCTGATGTGTGATACAGCCAGTCAGGTTGCTGAATATCTTACCATGATAAATGCCGAGGGCATATCGGGAGTTGAAGCCCAGGAAACCAGTGGCAGAAATTTACAAGGCCATAAGGTCTGTGGTGAAGGCCATTGGGTTTACAAACTGGTTGGCGAACATTCAAGATTTGACGTTGGCAGAAGCAAATACGCAATCAACGAAATTATCGTTGTCGGCTATGTCGTCAATGGCATTGGTCAGCAGAGCATGCCGGTAAAGCAATTTGGTTTTGGTCTGATCAGCCAAAAGGTAAAACTCAAAGGGTTTGCAATATAAGCCTGAAACTAATAGCGAACAAAGTAATCATAAGCCGTTCAACTTAATAGACCAGCTGACAATAGGCCATCCTTACTGTATCGACATTGCGAATTTCTCTATAAATATTTTTTACCCATCGTTGACAGGACTGCTCGCTGGTATGGCAGGATTTGGTGTGAAAACCGGCATACCCATTGATACCACTGCCATCATCAATAATTCCGCTGGCAATCGCATACCATCTCAATTTACCCGATTGACGCAAATTTATGCAGTTCCGATGCCGATTAAGCTCTCCATAACCAGCCGCTTGCGCAGTATTAATTGTTGGATTTACTGCGACAACCAAGATTGCCAACAGTGCTGCGAGGCCTATACTGGCAGGGATTTTCATGAAAAGTGTTCCTGATTGAGTGAAATGACAATATTACTATTTAACAATCACTTTGAAGTCAAATTGTGAGCAAACGCACGGATTCTAAAACAGACAGTTATAGGGTAAGTTTTGCCTTCAACCAATCCTGTTTTGATCCCGCTAATTTCTGATAATCTGGCAATCACTAATCATCTGTTTTTATGGAATCTATAGATTTTCAGCTGGCAAAAAAGTCAGGTAACCACTGCGGGAATGCAAAGCAGAATAATATAACCCGCCATAGACTTGTGAGACCACATGTAGTTTAGTAGTTTTCTCAAATATTTGATTTATTAACATTTTCCAGGCAGAGAACACCCCAATTGTATAATATTGCGCTCTATCTGTTGACGATCGCCATTTGGGGTTCTACCTGGATTTTGGCGAAGTTTCAGGTGGATTCCACTTCCGCACTACAATCGGTGTTTTATCGTTATGTGATTGCAGCGTTATTACTTCAGGGCCTGATCACTACACTACGCTCGCGTAATCGTCATTCCTTGCGAACACATGGTCTGTTTTTTCTGCTTGGATCCTTTTTGTTTTGCTGGAATTACGTGCTGTTTTATAGCGCAACAGCCATGGGGTTGACGACAGGGCTGATTGCCGTGATTTTTTCTTTGATCATCACGATGAATATGGTCAACAACGCCATATTGTTTAAAGAACTACCTGAACACAGTACCCTGATTGGAGCCCTTGTCGGGTTGATCGGTATTTCAATGGTATTTGCCGAAGATATCGCAACCATCAACGGGCAGGGGTTGTATGTCACTATTTTGTTGTGTGTCGTTGCAACCTACATGGCCTCTATGGGCAATATGATGTCAAAAATATTGCAACGCCAGGGTATTTCGGTTACCGGTTCAAACGGGTGGGGTATGACCTATGGTGCGTTGATTTTATTGATCGTTGTGCTGGTTTTTGATCGACCATTGGTATTGCCAATAACAGTTCCCTTTATTTCAAGCCTGTTATTCCTGTCAATTATCGGTTCGATTGTTGCCTTTTGGAGTTATCTGACTTTGCTGGGCCGGGTAGGCGCTGACAAAGCCGCCTATGCGATGATTGTTTTTCCGATCTGGGCACTGATGATTTCATGGATGTTCGAGGGTTTTGTATGGACGCCGACAAAATTGTCTGGTGTTGGCGTGATACTTGTTGGCAATTTGTTCGTTATCGGGCGGCGACAAAAATATGAGTAATAACATTCTGGTATTTTGCTTGGTTTTGTTATCTTTTATTTTTAAGGTGTAAAACGCTTTAGCCGTTAGCAAACTTACAAACAGCGAATTTCATCTCACGATTGCTGTGGCTGCCTTTTCAAATAAGAATAATACAACACAGGTATGACCACTAACGTCAGCAACGTTGACACCAGGATTCCGAAAATCAATGAAACCGCCAGGCCGTTGAAAATCGGATCATCGATAATAAAGAATGCACCCATCATCGCGGCAACACCGGTTAAAATAATAGGTTTTGCCCGCACCGCAGATGAATTTACCACCGCGACATAAATTCCCGTACCTTCTTCAATTTGCTGATTAATAAAATCCACCAGCAAAATTGAATTTCTGACAATTATTCCTGCAAGCGCAATCATGCCGATCATCGAAGTGGCGGTAAATTTGGCGTCCAACAGCGCATGGCCTGGCATTACCCCGATAACCGTCAATGGAATGGGTGCCATAATAATCAGCGGTACCAGATAAGAGCGAAACTGCGCTACAATCAAGAAATATATCAAGATCATACCGACACCATAGGCGATGCCCATATCGCGAAAGGTTTCAAAAGTAATCTGCCACTCGCCATCCCATTTGATGGAGTTTTCGATGGGATTGGGGGGTTGGGTAAAAAGAAATTGTGGCATTATTTTACCTGATGTCGAAGATGTGCTGGCAAGTTTGGAATAAATTTCCCCCATGCCATATAGAGGACTGTCCAACGGCCCTGCCATGTCTCCGAGCACATAAACCACAGGCATCATATCTTTATGATAAACGGATGTTTCACGGGCTTCTTCTCGAACTGATACAATCTGCGATAATGGCACCAGGGCACCGTTGCGTGCGCGCAATTTCAGCGCCAGTACCCGTTTGATATCTGCCTTTTCACCATCAGCTAATTGCAGTCGAATGGGTACCGGATATTTGGCACCACCAGTATGTAAATAGTTAACATCTTCTCCGTCAATCGCAGTAGCGATTGCGGTGCTCACGGCACTTTGAGAGATACCCAGGGTGGCAGCACGTTGACGATCAACAAAAACCACAATTCGTCTACTGGCTGCGTCAATCGTATCGTCGATATCGACAATATCATTGGTTTGTTCGAAAATCTCACGAATTATTTTTGCCGCACCAATTTGAGCATCATAGTCAAGGCCATAGACTTCAGCCACCAGAGGTGAGAGAACCGGTGGACCAGGAGGCACTTCAACGACTTTGATATTGGCGGGTGACCCGATGAACCTGTCAGACAATTGCTGGCGCAGGTCGATAGCTATCTGATGGCTCTTGCGGTCGCGATCATGCGCATCCACCAGATTAACCTGGATATCACCCAAATGCGCTGACCGGCGCAGATAATACTGACGCACCAGACCGTTGAACCCCACCGGGGACGCAGTACCCGCATAGATTTGATAATCAACAATCTCGGGTACTTTGTCCAAGACCTTGCCAACGTTTGATAGAACGCCTGCTGTTGCCTCGAGGCTGGTTCCCTCTGGCATATCGACTACCACCTGAAATTCAGACTTGTTGTCGAATGGGAGCATCTTCAGAATAACGACCTGAAATACACCCGCTGATACCGAACCACCAACAAGAACCAGCAACGTTAGCACCAAACCGTAACGCTTGGCGCGGTTACTGAGAAAAGGGCCCACCAGTTTGGCAAAAAAGCGATAACTCTTGCTTTCACCGGTTTGTTCTGGTGTTTCGTGCTCACCGTTCGACTTCAGCATTTTTGCTGCCAGCCATGGTGTAATGATGAATGCGATAGCCAGTGATATCAGCATTCCCATCGAGGCATTGATCGGTATGGGGCTCATATAAGGGCCCATCAGACCAGTAACAAATGCCATGGGCAGCAATGCCGCAATGACTGTCAATGTAGCAAGAATAGTTGGGCCGCCGACTTCATCAACGGCACGCGGGATTAATTCCCAGATAGAGCGTTTGGAATCCAATTCCATGTGCCGGTGGATATTTTCGACCACAACAATTGCATCGTCAACCAATATCCCGATTGAAAAGATCAAGGCAAAAAGTGACACCCGATTAATGGTAAAACCGTAGGCCAGAGAGGCCAGCAACGTCACCGCAAGCGTTGCTATCACCGCAACACCTACCACAATTGCCGGCCGTATACCCATAGTAAAGATTACCAGAATAACCACTGAGCCAGTCGCGAAGAGCAGCTTGGTGATCAGTTTTTTTGCTTTCGCATCAGCTGTCGCGCCGTAGTTTCGCGTAATTGTCATCTCAACGCTGCCCGGAATAACTACGTTCTTTAGTACTTCAAACCGTTCAATCACCCTGTTGGAGATATCAACGGCATTGGTACCAGGTTGCTTGGCTATGGTCAGCGTCACAGCCGGGAAACGGCCTGCCGCATCAATTTTTTTAACCTCAGCGGCCATTCCTGGGACAAATGTGACATATGATTTTGGCGTTTCTGCACGCAAATCCACCTGTGCCACATCAGACAGATAAACTGGCTTTTCATCATCGACACCGACCACCAGTTGCCCCACCTCTTGAGCTGAAACCAGAAATGTACCGGCGCGGACTGGAATCTGCTGGTTGTTGTTTACAATTCCTGTGTGTTGTGAGGATGCGTTGGCCGTTTTTAACGCTATGCGTAGATTTTTCAGCGACAGATTGCGACCGGCCAGTTTCTGCGGATCAATGCGAACATCGACGATCTCGCGTGAACCGCCGATTGTATTGATTTGGCGGGTTCCATTGATACGCTTCAATTCAACTTCAAGGGTGTGAGCAATTTTTAGCAATTCACCCGCAGTCTGCGTTTCATCTTTGCTCCACAAGGTTGCTGCAACAATAGGAATATCATCGATTGAACGCGGTTTGATCAGCGGTTGGCCAACACCGATATTTTGCGGTAACCAGTCCGCATTTGAAAAAACCTTGTCGTAGAGTCTGACAATCGCTTCAGTTCTGTCCAGCCCCACCTTGAATTGAACTGTGATCACAGACGTGCCCGGGCTTGAAACCGAATAGACATGTTTTATGCCGGAAATTTCTGATAATACCTGTTCTGCCGGTGTTGATACGAGATTTTCTACTTCGCGCGCACTGGCTCCGGGAAAAGCGATAAAGATATCAGCAAATGTGACATTGATTTGCGGTTCTTCCTCACGCGGCGTCACCAATACCGCAAATACACCAGACAACAATGCAGCAATCAGTAGCAATGCGGTTATTTGGGAACGTACAAATGCGGCAGCAATCGCGCCTGAGATACCTTGATTTCCGTTTTTCATTTCAGGTTGCCAGATTTGGATTTAAGAGCAAGCAGAGCTTCATAGGGTTCCGTGGCGATCTTATCACCCGCCTTCAAACCGGAAAGTACTTCAATCTCACCATCTATGGTACGACCTGTCCTGATTTGCTGCAGGTAGATTGTGGCGTTATCATCGATTAGATATACACCATTAACTTCACCACGATTTACCATGGCGCTTTCTTGTATTAGCAGCATTTCCCGGCTACCCGTTTTGAATGCTACTTTTACCAGCATTCCTGGGAAAATCAGTTTGGTGGATTGGGGGAGGGCGGCACGAATGGTGACCGTATTTGATTTTTCATCTGCATAGGGAAATACAGTCAATTTGTCTGCCGCTATCGATCCGCCACTGCCATCATAAATAGTTGCGCGTTTTTCCCGCCTGATTAAATTAGCAAATTGTTGCGGTACGCTGACTTTTACCCGCAGATTTTCAAGTGAAAACCCGCTCATCAATGCCTGACCGGGATTGGCAACTTCGCCAACCTCAACATGCCGTTTTACAACGATGCCGCTATATGGCGCGCGCACGATTGTGTAACCAAGTTGCTCCTGCGCCTGTTCAACCGCCGCAGTAGCGGTTTTGACATTTGCTTTGGAAACGTCAAATGAAACTCTTGCCGTATCAAGACGGGCTTTCGCCGCGCTGCCACGTTCAAACAGGGTATTAATCCTTTTGAAACTCTCATTGGCCCCTGTGCGGGCTGCTATGGCTGCAGTCAAGGTGCTTTTCGCCTGGGACAGTTTAGCCTTGTGTTCTATGTCACCAAATTGAACAATGATATCACCAGCCTTTACAAAATCATCAACATCAAAATTGATGCCGGCAATTTTCCCTGATGTTTGGGAAGAAAGGGTTGAGAAATTGATGGCCTCAACAATGCCATCAAATAATTGCACATCGTCTACCTGCCGCTCTGCAACCACCTGGATTGAGAGGTTTGACACAGGGCTATGTTCGGCGGATATCGCGTTTATAGGTATTGCCGCCATCATTGCGCACAGTGCAATTATAACAAAATGTGATAGATTCATCAAAATTCCCAAAATTTTTTCTGTTCGAACTTCTATTTGCTTATAAAGAAAAAACGATCAGTTGCAGATCCAAAATCGTATTTTCCTGTTTTTTTAACAATGTAATTCTGTTTCTTTCTGACAACAATCACCAACGAGGGTCAGGTCAAAAAAAACTGTTGGTGTTATTGCGTTTCTATTATACATGCATATATTAGAATGTGTTTAATATCCATATAACCATTTTTTTGGAAAGATCAATACAATGAATGCACAACGTTGGACCATGACCCTTGCTGGCTCTTTCATTATCCTGAGTCTGTTACTCAGCCATTCTAGTGGCCAGATTAATATGGCGAATGTCAGTTGGCTTTGGTTTACCGCTTTTGTCGGACTAAACCTCTTTCAGTCCGGTCTGATTGGTTTCTGCCCTTTGACTAAAATCCTCAAGAAAATTGGAGCTCAATAGTCTGCTCTGGCTACATTGCGATTGCTATTTCATTACTGCAATAGTGATCTGTATTCTGTTCGATGAATGATGTGACAGTAGTGTTGCAGGTCGATTTCAAACGTTCGGCTATCAATTTCTTGTTCTGGACATCAAATCCGCAGGAACAGGATTATGACTCATATTGCGGTTTTTGACGCATATATCGGCGCAATTGTGAAGACCTTTGAGATGAATAACCCGGGCACTATTCAAAATTCAACCAGATTTCAGATTGCCAAGACCCTCAGATATTCTCGAAGCAATTTTTGCGATTTTGTCCTGATGTTTTGTAACCAGATGATAGCTATTGGATGTTTTGACACTTAATCCGGGTAACTCGAATAACCAATTATTTGAAAGATAGGGGTCAATCAGATTTTCCCATGCTAAAGCAATTCCCCGGCCTTCCATAGCTGCCTGTAATGAGAACGCGTAATTGTTGATTTTATGTGCATTGAGAATATCTTGAGTATTTTCGATGCCAAAATGAGAAAACCAGCCGGGCCAGCCTATCCAGCCATGTTCACCGTGATCCTGCACCAGCAGAGGTAAATGAGCCAATTCACCCGGGTCAATGTTGCGGTTGATCAAATTGTGACGCTTTGCAAATTCTGGAGAACAAACGGGCATGACTTGTTCATGGAAAAGCAGATGCGCCTTTCCGTCTTCCCAATCTCCCGCCCCAAACCGCACTACAATTCTGTTTTGTTCAACTTTGAAATCACCGGGTGGTTCACTGGTCACTAGTTTTAATTTTCTATCCGTGAGAAGAGACTGGAGGTGTTCAATACGTGGAATTATCCAGATATGGGCAAAGCCATGGGTGCTGCATATTGAAACTTCATTCTCCGCCTCATCAGAGGTGAGTTCATCGATTGTTGTGCGAATATAATTAAGCGATAAACTGGTCGTTTCATAAAGTTTTTTACCTTGGGGTGTCAGTTGAATCCTGCTTCCATTCCTGACAAACAGGCTTACACCTACAAAATCTTCCAGGATCGATATATAGCGGCTTACCGAAGGCTGTTCCATATTAAGGGTTTGGGCGGCGGTGGTAAAATTCTCATAACGGGCTGCCGCTTCGAATGTTGTCAGAGCCTTTAAAACGGGCAGAAGATTTTGCTCAAGCGCCATATAATAATTTTATCATAACTATAAACTTTATCAAGGTTCAGCATTGAACTGAAAACATATAAATTTTGCTGTATTATTCCATTGCAGGGATATTCAAATGACTGATCCAGACCTTTCGCGGCCAACGGCGAATAACATCGTTGCGTTCATTGGAGATATCTTTGAACGGCGGGAAGAAGAATATCTCGGCGAACCATTCACCTTGGCCGGACATATGTTGCAGACGGCAAACATTGCTGAAAACAATGGCCAGGAGGAGATCATCGTCGGTGCTCTGTTGCATGATATCGGGCATTTCACGTCAGAATTTGGCACCTTTACGATGGATGATCAGGAAGACAAGTTCCATGAGGAGGCTGGTGCAAAAGTCTTGGCAGAATTTATCCCTCCGGTTGTCACTGATTGTGTCCACCATTATGTAGCTGCCAAACGCTGTCTTTGTGCAAAAAATTCAGAGTATCATACCCGCCTGTCGGCAGCATCTGTGTATTCACTTTATCTTCAGGGTGGGCCGATGGAGCCCGGTGAAGTCAGAGAATTTAAAAGAAACCCGAATCTGGCGGAGATCATTGAGATCCGGTGTTTGGACGATGCAGGAAAAAGAGCAGGTATGAAAACTCCTGATTTTTGGCACTTTGCGCCAATGGTGCAATGTTTGTCGATCGGGTTGCAGATGCACAATCATGATCAGTAAAAACACAGTGAGCGACAGGTTGGAATTGTCTGACGGAATTGAATTGTTTGGCCGTTGGCAAAGAGGCGATGGTGATGCAAGGACACGCCTGAATGAAATCTTCGACCATGCCATCGCTGGCGGATATGACGATAATTTTGCAATTCCACCTCCTCAGGACCGGGTCAATATTGGCGGCTCGGTCAATCTGTTGACCCTTTATGCCATGCACGACATCTATGGGATCAAGTCAGATGAATTTTACAAAGGTGATGCAAAACGTTATGTGCGTTCGACGATGGTGACACGACGCCTGCTGGGCATGAATAAACTCTATATCAGCTGGCCAAATTATGCATTTTCAAGCGAAGCTGTTGGTCAGTCCACCATGTATCCAGATAAATTTCCGCCCGGATCAGACCCCGATGATATGTTAATCAACCGCGAAAACTGGCAAGAAATTGCGTTAACTGATTTTAACACCGGAATTCCGAAATTGCTTGATGAGATACTGGAATTTTACCAGCAACTGACAGGAATGGAACCTGTCCTGCAATTGTCAGCACCCTATAGTTTGGCTGCTGATACTTTTGGTCAGGAGCCCCTTTTAGGATGTCTGGTGCATGATTTGGATTTTGCCAATCAACTTCTTGATCACCTGGCTGATCAGGTTATTACACCATGGTTAAATCACTTCTTTGACAAATTTCCAAAGGGTTGGGCTGAATTTTCTGATGCATCGGGATCGCCTTTCTTTATCGGTCCAAAAAATTGTACTGAAATTGCGATACGTTCATTGCGACGGATTATTGATAACAACGCCAACACCTGGGGTGCGCGGGTATATGATGCTAACTATCGCGGTGACTATGTAGCACTGGCAGAAAAAAGCGAACGCAAATCCCGGCGGCGTCAGCCAGCGGGTCAAAATAGCAACAAGGTCGACCTTCGTGAACTGATGGACGCTAAACACACAATCTGTCGTGATTTTGTCATACGACTTCACGATGATCGCATCCCGGTTTCATTTTACGTTGATGAGGCGATAAAAAATAATGTCCCCCTGTTTACAGGAATCGGGGCGGGGCAGATCGATCGAAACAGCATTGAAGATATTTTTGCGACCCTGGTACAAGTTCAATCAGATGTATCCGCCTATGTCGAAGCAATCAAGTTGGTGGCGCAAAGTATATCCACTGCCGGTTATTCCCGCAGAATTCCACCATGGCCTGGCACGCTTTATTTCGAAGACGTAAACTTTGAATCAGACTTTGGCCTGATCAAATTAATTGTTCAGGAGGTTACAAGAAACGGATTACTGAACGAGATCTGACATTCTCGAAAATCAAATTGGCGTGATAAGTATTGTCGGGCCTGTTTCTTAAGTTTTGAAATTTTGATTGATCATTTGGGAATGTTGGAGAAGGGCAAAGTTTCAATGAAAACTTCGACACAATGCATCAGAGCAATCCTGCAGTGTCGCTTCAAACTTAGAGTGTGCTGCGTCCAACCGGGTTCATTTTGATGGAGTTAAAACAGT
>JAAENI010000827.1 GCA_024224595.1 Hyphomicrobiales bacterium | reverse complement strand
TCCAGGATCAGGCCACCAATGGTGTCGGCACCTTCCTTGAGAATGATATCTTCAATCGCCTGTGCCGAGCGCAAGCCATAATCATCACACTCTCCATATTGTGAGCGGTATTCGCAGCAATGGGGGATTTCTACAAAACCCGGTGTAAATGGCCCGTATTGCTCTTTGCGTTCCGGTTGACCGCAGGTGGACAATGCAGTGATCGTTGTGCCGTGATAATCGCGGTCGCGGAATAATATCTTACTTTTCTTGCCGCCATATTTGTTGTGTGAAATCTGGCGAACGATTTTATACGCCTTCTCATTCGCCTCAGAACCCGAATTTGAAAAATATACCCGTGTCAGACCTGGCATCTTATCGGTCAGCGCCTTGGAAAAAGTCGCACCGGGAATGGAACCGGCTGAACCGGCGAAATAATTGAGTTTGACCAGTTGATCGCGAACAGCATCGGCAATGTCTTCACGGCCATAGCCGACATTAACAGTCCAAACACCACCGGACACCGCATCAAGATATTGCTTACCTTTGGCATCCCAAATCAGCATGCCCTTGCCTTCGACAATAATCAGCGGATCGACAGTCTCATATTTTTTATGCTGGCTCAGGTGATGCCAGACATGGGCGCGATCGTTTTCTATGACTTCGCTATAATCATTTTGACCTGCTGGTAAATCCATGACCTTTTTCCTCTAATCGAATAGGTGAATTGCCCAAAATATAACCTGCCTTGGTTTTTGGAACAAACAAATTGTATCAAATCATGAAAATGAAAATGAGAAATGGGGCCAATATGGCAATTTGATGGAGCCAGATACTCAATCTGCCTTCAGTTGTGCCAAACCCAAAATCGATCATTAAGTTGATTGATTTAGCGCCTCAAAAGTCTAAATTCACCACAATTCTCAATCTTTCTCAATCCATTTTGATTGGACACGATTCCATTGAAAGGAATATTTGATGACTATTCTTCTGTATGATCTTGTTGGCAAGGACCCGTTGCGACCATTCTCGCCGCATTGCTGGAAGACCAAAATGATGCTTGCCGATCTCGGTCGAGAATATGAAAGCGTTCCCACCCGTTTTACTCAGGTAAGTGAAATCGAGGACGGTAAATACACTTCGCTTCCCACAATACGTGACGGTGAATTTTGCATTCAGGACAGTTTTGAAATTGCCAAATATTATTCCAATGGCGGCCCAATGATCGGGGGCAGGGATGGTGAAGCGCTTGTACGTTTTACTGAGTGCTGGTCGCAGACCCAATTGCATTCATGGATGGGCAAATGGGCGATGCTGGATATCCACAACATGCTAAATGATGAAGATCAGCACTTCTTCCGCACCAAACGGGAAAAGCTGTTTGGTGTTACACTGGAGGAGCTGATTGCCG